>JAEULF010000115.1 GCA_016793965.1 Alphaproteobacteria bacterium
GCCGCGCTCGACCACCGTCCCGCCGGCGAAGACCAGGATCATCTGCGCGTCGCGGATGGTGGACAGGCGGTGCGCGATGACGAAGGTCGTGCGTCCTTTCATCAGGGCGCGCAGCGCCTGCTGCACCTTGGCCTCGGTCACCGCGTCGAGCGCGCTGGTCGCCTCGTCGAGGATCAGGATGGGCGGATCCTTCAGCAGCGCCCGCGCGATGGCGATGCGCTGGCGCTCGCCGCCCGAGAGCGTCGCGCCGCGCTCGCCGACCAGGGTCCGATAGCCCATCGGCTGCGCCGCGATGAACTCGTGCGCCTCGGCCAGGCGAGCTGCAGCGACCAATTCGTCGTCGCTCGCGTCCGGCCGGCCGACGCGAAGGTTGTCAGCGATCGAGCGGTGGAACAGACCGCTGTCCTGGAACACGACGCCGACGTTTCGCCGCAGCGACTCGATCGTGAGGTCGCGGATGTCGACGCCGTCGATGGTGACGCGCCCTTCCTGCGGGTCGCGCATCCGATGCAGCAGCGCCAAGGCCGTGCTCTTGCCCGCGCCCGTGTGGCCGACCAGCGCCACCGTCGAGCCCGCGGGCACGCGGAAGGTCAGGTCCCGCACCGCCGGGCGCACGCCGTCATAGGCGAAGCCGACTTCCTCGAAGGCGACGTCCCCGACGGCGCGGTCGATCGACCGCGCGTCCGGCCGGTCGGCGACGCTGGACGGCGTGTCGAGCACGTCGAAGAAGTCTTGCAGCGCGTGCATCTGGAAGAAGAGGCGGCTGACGAAGCCCATGGTTTGCTCGAGCCGGCCGATCAGCATCGTGGCGAAGCCCATGAAGCTGACGATCTCGCCGACGCTGGCGCGGCCGTCGAGGTGCAGCCAGGTGCCGACGACGAAGATCGCGATGACCGTCAGCGTCGATGAGGCGCGCGTCATCACGGTGACGACGGCCCACCAGTTGAGGACAGGGTACTGCGCCGCGAGCAGCCGCCCGATGATGTCGGCGAGCTGGCGCGACTCGGCCGCCAGGCGCGTGAAGCTCTGGACGAGGACGACGTTCGTCAGTGCGTCGCTGGCCTGCTGGGCGAGCGCGGAGTGCTCCTCCTCGACTGCGGCCTGCGCTCGCTCGGTGCGCGCGACGACGATCGCCGTGAGGACGGAGAACAGCAGGAGAAGGACGATGAGGAGCGCGCCCAGGCGCCAATTCATCGCCAGCGTGAAGGGAAGCAGGAGGAGCAGGACGACGAAGGTCTCGAGGTGCTCGCGGAAGAAAGCGAGCCAGAGCCCGAACAGGTGATCCGCGCCGGCCAGCATGACCTTCAGCAGGCGGCCGGAATGGGTGTCGCCGTGGAAGGCGATCGGCAGCGCCAGGACGTGCTCGAAGTAGCGCGCCATCGCGGCCAACCGCCGCCGGTGGGCGAGCCGGTCGGCGTGCAGCGAGACCAGGATGCTGGCGACGATGCCGCCGATGCCGACGGCGCCCCACATGGCGAGGAGGCGCGCGCTGTCGGTCCAGGTTTCGTCGGGCGGCCGCTTGTCGCTCGATGCCAGGACGTCGATGATCTTGCCGAACAGGATCGGCTCGGCGAAGTGCAGGCCTGCCAGCGCGAGATTCGACGCCGCGAGGACGATCGCAAGCCAGCGCTCCGGCCCGAGGAGGCGGAGGACGCGGCGGTAGACGCGCAGGAAGATCATCGCGCGGCAAGTCCCTGTCTCAGAAGGCGTCCTTGCGCCGCCGGATCTCGGCGAACACGGCGACGGGATCGGCGCCGGCCAGGCCGACCGCGCGCGCCATGGGCGCCTCGTCGGCGCGCAGGAAGGGGTTCAGGTCCTTCTCCTTGCCGAGCGCCGAGGGGATGGTCGGCCGGCCGGCCGCCCGCATCTCCTCGATCCATGCCATCTGCCGCTTCAGGCCCGCGCTCTCCGGCTCCAGGGACAAGGCGAAGCGCGCGTTGGACTGCGTGTACTCGTGCGCGCAGTAGACCTTCGTGTGGTCTGGCAGGCCGCGCAGCATGCTCAGGCTCCGCCACATCTGGGCCGGCGTGCCCTCGAACAGCCGCCCGCAGCCGAGCGAGAACAGCGTGTCGCCGCAGAAGAGGGCGTTCGACTCGGAGAACCAGTAGGCGATGTGCCCGCGCGTATGGCCGGGCACGTCCATGACGTGCGCGGCCTCGCCGCCGAGCATCCAGACGTCGCCGTCCCCGACCTGGACATCGATGCCCGGGATCCGCGCCGCGTCAGCGCGCGGACCGACGACGGTCGCGCCCCAGGTCGATTTGAGCTCGAGGTTGCCGCCCGTGTGGTCGGCATGGTGATGGGTGTTCAAGATATGCGTCAGGCGCCAGCCGCGCTCGCGGAGCGCGGCGTTGATGGGCTCGGCGCCAGACGGGTCGACCACGGCGACCGTGCCGTCCTCCTTCGCCCGGATGACGAAATTGTAGTTGTCCTTCAAGACGGGCAGGATCGTCACGTCCAAGGCCATCGCCGCCTCCGGTCAGCCGGTCTCGTCTCCGCCCCGGCAAGCCAATGCGCAGTGGCGCCGGGGCCTCGGGGTGCCTAGGTAGTGGACGGGCGCCGGTTTGGCCAGCCGTCTCATGGCGCGCCCGGAAGCGGAGAAGGCGATGTTCCAGGACGTCCTCGAGCTCGATGCGTTCTATGCCTCGCCTCTCGGGCAGCACGCCCGTCGCCTGGTGCGCAAGGCCGTGCGCGCGCTCTGGCCGTCCGTGCGCGGCGAGGCGGTCCTTGGCCTTGGCTACGCACCGCCCTACCTGCACCCGTTGCTGGACGAGGCGGAGCGCGTCCTGGCGCTTATGCCGGCCGCCCAGGGCTGCCGGCCCTGGCCGCGGGATAGCCGCAACCGCGTCGCCTTGGTCGAGGAAGCGGCCTTGCCGCTTCCCAATGCATGCATGGACCGTGTCCTTCTGAGCCACTGCGTCGAGCAGAGCGAAGCCTTGCGGCCCATGCTGCGCGAGGTCTGGCGGGTCCTCAAGCCCACCGGCCGGCTGCTGGTGATGGCGCCGAATCGGCGCAGCCTATGGGCGCAGCTTGACGTGACGCCCTTCGGCCACGGGATACCCTTCAGCAACGGTCAGCTGCAGCGGTTGCTGCGCGAAGCCCTGTTCGCGCCCGGCGCGACGCAGCGCGCGCTTTTCCTGCCGCCGGTCCGCTCGCGCACCGTGCTCGCCTCGGCCAAAGCGTGGGAAAGGGCCGGCCGGCGGTGGTTCCCGACGTTCTGCGGCGTGATCCTGGTCGAGGCGAGCAAGCAGCTCTACGCCGGGACGCCGCTCCGTGCCGAGCCTGCCCGCATGCGACGGCCCGTCGCGGCCACCGCCCAGGCGCGCGTCGCGGTCAGCCCGGAGCAGCCCGTCGGCGCGCCGCGCGCCAAGCAAGGCTGACGATCGCCAGGGCTGCCGCTGCCTGAGCCCCATGGGCGAGCACGCCCGGCCACCCCCACCCGGGAACCGGAAGGAGCAGCCTGGCGACGTCGCGCAGCCCGACGACCGACAGCAAGCCAGGCAGCACGAGATAGAGGACCATGAGATAGACGACGGCTGCGGCCTCGCCGCGGCGCGACCTGCTGTCCAAGCCGAGCGACAGCAGCAGCGCGACGTCGCGTGCCAAGAGGCAGCAGGCGGACGCGACGACCGGCCCGATCTGGCCGTAGCGCAGCACGGTGCCTGCGGCGCCGTGCTCCGGTGCCAGCGCCACCACGGAGGCAGCGCCGCCCAGGGCGATGATGAACGTCAGTCCCCAGCGGGGCATGCGGGCGAGAACGCCGGCGAGGTCCGCTTCGCGCAGGGCCTGGCCGAGCTGGCGCAGCTGGACCACGTCCTTCGGTTCGAGAAAGGCCATGACATAGGTCAGCAGGGCGGCCGTCGCGCTCGCCGCGAGCGCGGCGGGGAACGCGCCAGAGCCGGTCGCGCGGCCGAGCATGTCCGCGTGGCCTGCGGCATAGGCCATGGCGACGGCAAGGAATGCGAGCCATGCCCAGGGATGATTGCGCTGCAGCAGCTCCAGCCGCATCAAGTGGTAGATGCCGAGCAGGGTGAAGCCAAGGAACAGGAGGCTGGAGAACAGGACGAAGTCCAAAGCCACGAAGGCATAGCCGAACCAGCTGACGTTGACGATCGCGGTCCCGGCCGGGAAGGACAGGAAGGCGGCGACGAAGGGAAGCGAGCCCGACATGATGCCGAGGAGCTGGAAGGCGGTCGTGCGCACGGCGCCGCCGCGCCGGCGCAGGCGGAGCACCTGCAGGCTGGTCAGGAGCGCGAACGCCTGGGCGGAGAGCGCTGCGACCGCCAGGGCAAGCACGAGCTTGGCCATCTCGGCGGCCTTCAGGCGCTCGGGATTGTCCAGGACGTATGCCGACAAGCAGATGCCCGCGCCAAGCCACGCGAACACGGTGCTTCCGGTCAGCTTGCCCACGGCCATCGTCCAGGGTCCGATCGGCGTCAGGCGCTGGGAATCCCAGGTCCGCGCGGCGATCTCGCTCGCGACGGCGTCGCCTGCGAGGCGGCTGCCCCAGACGATCGCGAGGAGCCAGTAGATCGTCGCAGCCGCGATCGCCAGATGTCCGCTGCCCAGCTTGCCACCCACGCCCACGGCCAATGCGAACGTCACGGCGAGGATCAGGGGCAACGCGATCAGGCGCTGCGGCGACAGCTCGAGCCAGATGTTGCGCCGGAGCTCCGGGTTCATGTCATGCGCTCCGGCTCCGCGCTCCGTGCTAGGGACGGGCCGTCGGCAGCGGCGACGCGCGCGAGATATGCGTCCTGCATCGCCTCGTGCTGCAACTCGAAGCGGGCGACGGGGAAGCCGTTGAGCACCAGCGCCCGCAACAGACCCGCCTGGGCGGAAGCGTCGCCGACGAACGCGAAGCTGGCCTCCAGGCCCGGGCGGACCATGACGATGTCGGCCACCTCCGACTGGCCGGCGAGGACCGGCATCAGCCTGGCGTCGGGGGCTGCGAGGGCGATCGCCAGGCGGCGCGGCCCGCTTGCCGTCCGGCCGGCGATCGGCTGAAAGGACAGCAGCCTGCCGTCGCGCAGGATCAGCATGTGCGTCGAGTAGTCCTCAAGCTCGGCCAGGATGTGCGACGACACGATGATCGTCATCCCGCCGTCGCGCAGCGCTTTCAGGAGGTTGGAGAGCGCCCGGCGCGCCTCCGGGTCGAGCCCGGAGGCCGGCTCGTCAAGGATGAGGACGCGCGGGTCGTGCAGGATCGCCTGCGCGATGGCGAGGCGCTGGCGTAGGCCGCGCGACAACTCTCCGGCGCGCGTCGCCAGGCGGTCGGCGATGCCGAGCCGCTGCACGGTTGTGCCGATCGCCGCGGCCGTCCGCTCCCTGCCTAGGCCGCGCATCGCGCCTGCGTGAAGCAGGCATTGCCTGACGGTCAGGGTGTCGTAGAGACCGAACTCGTCGGCGAGGTAGCCGACGGCTCGGTGGACGGCGCGCGGATCCCGCCTCGTGTCGATGCCCGCAACGGCGACAGCGCCGGAGAACGGCGCCTCCAGCGCGGCGAGGCAGCGCATGAGGGTCGTCTTGCCGGCGCCGTTGGGGCCGATCAGAGCGGTAATGGTCCCGGGCGCGATACCGAAGGAGACGCGATCGAGAGCGCGCTGGCCTGGATAGTCGAAGCAGAGATCGGTCGCCTCGACGACGGAGCCGGTCCCAGTCATTGGTCGTGCGGCCCGTCAGCTGCGCCGCAGCAGGAAGACGGCCTGCTCGGCGAGCAGGTTCGCCAGCCGCGGCGTCCGCCCGTTGCCGAGCACCTGGCCGCGCCGGTCGATAGCAACGCTGCGCTCGATCTCGATGCGCAAGCTGCGGCACAGGTCCAGGAAGTCCGTGACCGTGCAGAGGTGGATGTTCTGGCTCGCGTACCAGGGGTCAGGGAGAGTCCGCGTCATCGGCATCCGGCCGGTGGCGAGAAGCGCCCAGCGCACGCGCCAGTGCCCGAAGTTGGGGAAGGAGACGATGGCGAAGCGAGCGATCCTGGCGAGCTCCCGCAGCACGCCGTCGGGGTTGCGCGTCGCCTGCAGGGTCTGGCTGAGGATGGCGTAGTCGAAGATGCCAGCTGGGTAGGCCGTGAGGTCCGTGTCCGCGTCGCCTTGAACGACGGAGAGGCCCTGGGCGACGCAAGCGTTGACGCCGGCCTGGCTCAGCTCGATGCCGCGCCCGTCCACGCGCTTGGTCCGGCCGAGATGATGCAGCAAGGCGCCGTCGCCGCAGCCGACGTCCAGCACTCGCGTGTCGGGCTCGACCATGGCCGCCACGATCTGCTGATCGACGCGCAGGCGCGCCAAGGCGGGCGCCTCCGACGTCGCCCTGCCTGGTGTCGCTTGCGCCGGCTTGTCCATTCGCGCGCTCCCGTCCCACTGCTTAGGCTCGTGCCAGGCCGCGATGCTCGGCGCAGCCGTCGATGAAGCCGCGCATCACCGCGAGGAACTCGGGCTCGTCGAGGAGAAAGGCGTCATGGCCCTTGTCGGAGACCAGCTCGACGAAACTCACATTCGCCGCGACGGCATTGAGCGCCTGGACGATCGCCCGGCTCTCGCGCGTCGGGAAGAGCCAGTCGCTCGTGAAGGACACGACGCAGAAGCGCGTGCGCGTTCCCTTGAAGGCGGCGGAGACGCTGCCGAAGTCGCGCGCCAGGTCGAAATAGTCCATCGCTCGCGTGATGTAGAGGTAGCTGTTGGCGTCGAACCGGTCGACGAAAGTGCGGCCCTGGTAGCGCAAGTAGCTCTCGACCTGGAAATCCGCGTCGAAGCCGAAGGTCAATCGCTCGCGGTCCTGCAGGTTGCGCCCGAACTTGCGGTGCAGCGCCTGCTCCGACAGGTAGGTGATATGGGCGGTCATGCGCGCGACGGATAGGCCGCGGCTCGGCTGGCGGCCTTGCGCCAGGTAGTCGCCGCCGCACCATTCCGGATCGGCCATGATCGCTTGGCGCCCGACCTCGTGGAACGCGATGTTCTGGGCGGAATGCCGCACGGCCGCTGCGATCGGCACGGCACAGAACACGCGGTCGGGGTACATCGCCGCCCACTGCAGAACCTGCATCCCGCCCATCGAGCCGCCGATGACGCAGAACAGCTGGTCGATCCCCAGATGGTCGATCAGCGCGCGCTGCGAGCGCACCATGTCGCCCACGGTGATCACGGGAAAGGACAGGCCGTAAGGCTTGCCCGTCCGAGGGTCGACATCGCGGGGCCCCGTGGTGCCGATGCAGCCGCCGAGCACGTTGACGCAGATGACGAAGAAGCGGTTGGTGTCGATCGGCAAGCCAGGGCCGACCATGCCCTCCCACCATCCCGGCTTGCCCGTGATCGGCGACGCCTCGGCGACGAACTGGTCGCCCGTCAGGGCATGGCATACCAGGACGGCGTTGGATCTCGCGGCGTTCAACGTGCCGTAAGTCTGGTAGGCGACAGTCACCGGCGCGAGCGAGCCGCCGGAGTCGAGCTGGAGCGGCGCGTCCAACGTCAGCCTGAAGCCGGGCAGCGGCCTATCCGCTAGAGCGGCGCCAAGGCTGTCCCGTCCCTGCGGGTCGCTGGCGGCCGCGACGGTCGCGATCGGAGATGACGACGGAGCCATGGCGCAACCTCCAGGTCCGGCGGCCGCTTCGCAGGCGCCGGGACGCGCGCGCGCGTCAAGGCTCGGTTAGCTATGCGCTGGCGGCAGCATCGTCAATGGGCATCGCGGCGGGGTTGCCACGGCGGCCCCGAAAATGCCCGGTCGCTTCGGCCCGGCGCCCTGCCGCCGTTGCATTTCCCGGACAGCGGTCTATCACTCCCCCAGAGGCGTCCCCATCCACCCGACAAGATCGGCCCAATGGCAGAGCCCAACGGCGACCCCGCCAACCTGCAGCAGCTGCGCGCGGACATCGACCGCATCGACAATGCCCTGCACGATTTGCTGATGGAGCGGGCCGCCGTGGTCCGCCGGATCGCGCAGGTGAAGGGCGGCGGCCCGATCTTTCGCCCGGGGCGCGAGGCGTCGGTGATCCGCCGCCTTGTCGCGCGTCATGCGGGGCCGCTTCCGGTGCGGGCGCTGGTCTCGGTCTGGCGCGAGGTGATCGGCGCGTTCACGGCCGTCCAGGGCCGCAACGCCGTTGCGGTTCTCGCCCCGGATTCAGGATCGCCCTATGCCGCCCTAGCCCGGGACCATTTCGGCGCCTCCTTGCCCCTGCTGCCTTGCCGCTCCGTCGGTCAGGTCATGAATGCCGTCATGGCCGGGGAGGCAGCGGTCGGCGTGCTTCCCGTGCCGCGGGAGGAGGATCCGGATCCCTGGTGGCGCACGATCACCGGGACAGGAAAGGACACGCCACGCATCGTGGGCCGTCTGCCCTTCGCGGGCGGCGAGGCGCACGGTGATCGGACCGAGGCGGCGCTCGTAGCCAAGCTGCAGCCGGAGCCCACGGGCGACGACGCCACGTATCTGGCACTCGAAGTCAGCGCCACGGTCAGCCGCGGGCGCATCGTCGGCAAGCTGCAGGAATCCGGCCTGGCGCCGGAGTTCTTCGCGACCTGGGAGACCCGGGGCAGCGACTTCCACCTGCTGTTGATCGAGGTCGGCGACTTCATCGCGGCCGATGACGCCCGCCTCGCCAAGCTCTCCTACCAAGGCTCGCCCTTCGCCTGGGCGCGGCCGATCGGCAGCTATCCTCGGCCCTTGAACCTCGGCCCTTGAACCTCGGCCCTTGAACCTTGGCCCTTGAACCTCGGCCCCTGACCCTCGGCGCGCCGGCCAGCGACTCAGGCGGCCGCCGCGCGCAAATCCCAGCACCGGATCAAGCCATGACCGCTCCCGCTCCGCGTCCCGGAATCCTCGATATCGCTCCCTATGTCGGCGGCGAGAGCAAGGCGCACGGCCATGCCGAGCCGGTGCGCCTTGCCTCGAACGAGGGGGCGCTCGGTCCGAGCCCGCTCGCCATTGCCGCGTATGAGCGGAACGCTGCCAGCCTGCACCGCTACCCGGACGGGTCGGTCGGCGAGCTGCGCGCCGCGATCGGCCGCCGCTACGGCCTCGATCCCGCGCGGATCGTCTGCGGCGCCGGGTCGGACGAGCTGATCGCCCTCCTGACCCGCGCCTATGCCGGGCCTGGAGATGAGGTGCTTTACAGCCAGTATGGATTCCTGATGTACGCGATCGCGGCCAAGACTGCCGGCGCGACGCCCGTGACGGCGCCTGAGGCAGGCTTGCGCGCCGACGTCGACGCCATCCTCGGCCGCGTCACTGACAGGACGCGGATCGTCTTCCTGGCCAATCCGAACAACCCGACCGGCTCCTACCTGCCGCACGCCGAGATGCGCCGTCTGCACGCTGGCCTGCCCGGTCACGTTGTCCTGGCGGTCGACGCGGCTTATGCGGAATACGTCGTGCGCAACGACTATGAGCCGGGGATCGCTCTGGTCGATGGTGCCCAGAACGTGGTGATGCTGCGGACCTTCTCGAAGATCCATGCGCTCGCGGCGCTTCGGCTGGGCTGGGCCTACTGCTCGCCAGGCATCGCCGACGTGCTCAATCGCGTGCGCGGGCCGTTCAACGTCAATGCGCCGTCGCAGGCAGCGGGCGTCGCTGCGGTCGAGGACTCCGCGCACATGGCCCGCGCTCGAGCGCAGGTCGAGCATTGCCGGCCCTGGTTTCGCGAGGGGCTCTTGTCGCTCGGTCTGGACGTGCCAGACAGCGTCGCGAACTTCCTGCTCGTCCGCTTTCCGCGCCAGGCAGGGAAGGACGCCGATGCGGCCCACGCCTACCTGACCGATCGCGGGATCCTGGTGCGGAAGATGGTCGCCTACGGACTCCCGGACGCACTGCGGATCTCGATCGGGCTCGACCACGAGATGCGGCTCGTGCTCGACGCAGTGGCCGCTTTCATGGGCAAGAGCCCGCCGGCGCGGGCGCCAGGCTGACGGGATCGGCGCTCTTCGACGAGGATCTTGCCCGCATGCCCTCCATCGAGCCTCTGTTCGAGCGCGTGGCGATCATCGGCATCGGCCTGATCGGCAGCTCCCTGGCGCGCGCGCTGGCGGCGCAGCGGGCGCCTGCGGGCGCGCCCTTGGTGCGGCATGTGGCGTTGTGCGACAG
Organism: Alphaproteobacteria bacterium; assembly: GCA_016793965.1. GTDB lineage: Bacteria > Pseudomonadota > Alphaproteobacteria > JAEULF01 > JAEULF01 > JAEULF01. The sequence continues at coordinate 10,069 of JAEULF010000115.1, forward strand.
GTCGGAGAACGTGCGGGCGCGGGCCGCAGAGCTCGGCCTCGGCCAGTCCTTTCACGGCGATGTCGCGTCGGCGGTCCGAGGGGCGGACTTGGTGATGATCTGCGTCCCCGTGGGCGCTTTCGCCGATGTCGGCGCCGCGATAGCCGGCCAGCTCTCGCCTGGGGCCATCGTGTCGGACGTGGGCTCCGTCAAGCAGAGCGTGATCCGGGACATCGGGCCGCACCTGCCCGACGGAGTCCACCTGGTGCCCGGCCACCCGGTGGCGGGCACCGAGCATTCCGGACCCGATGCCGGCTTCGCGACGCTGTTCCAGGGCCGCTGGTGCATCCTGACGCCGCCGCCAGGCACCGACGGAGCGGCGGTGGCGAAAGTCTCGGCGCTCTGGACTGCGATCGGCATGTCGGTGGAGGTGATGGAGCCGTCGCACCACGACCTCGTCCTGGCGATCACCTCGCACCTGCCGCACCTCATCGCCTACACCATCGTCGGGACGGCGAGCGACATGGAGGACGTGACCAATCGAGAGGTCGTGAAGTTCGCCGCCGGCGGCTTCCGCGACTTCACGCGCATTGCGGCGAGCGATCCTGTGATGTGGCGCGACGTGTTCCTGAACAACAAGCAGGCTGTGCTCGAGATGCTCGGCCGGCTGACCGAGGATCTCGCGGCCATGCAGCGCGCAATCCGCTGGGGCGAAGGGGACAAGCTCGAGGCGCTGTTCACGCGCACGCGGGCGATCCGGCGCTCGCTGATCGAGGCCAAGCAGGCCTGAGCGCGCTGCCTCGGCCTGCTGCCCTCAGGGCGGGGCCAGCGTCGGCAGCGCGAGCAGCGGGACCGGGCCCGCGAGCATCACGCCGTCAGCGCCGACGATCGGGATCTCGAGCACGGGCGGTCCGCCATCGGGTGGAGGGCGGACCAGCAATCCGAAGATGACCCGGGCGACCGCGCCATCCTCGCCGCGCACGCGGCCTGTCCGCACGAGCGCATCGATGAGCGGGTCGTGCCCGCGCAGCACGGCGGCAAGCTGGCCGGTCGGCCGGTTCATGAGGTCGACGCCGATCGAGCCCTGCGCCCGGCAGTCGACCTCGCGCGTCGCCAGCCGAAGGCTCGTGACGTCGATGCGTCCGCCCGCGGCGCGCCACCGGGAGAGCATGCGCCCCGCCAGGGCGCCGTCAAGGAAGGCCGCGGGCGCTTCGGCGAGGTCTTCGGGCCTGACGATCAGGCCGGCCGCTGCCACGAGGTCAATCTGCCGGCCGAGCACGTCGCCGGCGGTGCCGAGTGCATGGGCCGATCGAGCAGCGGGCAGCACGACCGCTTCGGCCGCGCCGTCGAATCGGACCGCATCCTCGCCGAGCTGGCCTCGGCCAGAGGCCATGGCGGGGCGCTCGACCGACAAGCTCGCCCTGCCGACGTACAGCACTGCGCCGTTCGGCAATATCACCTCGGCGTCGGACGCTGAGATGCTCCAGTCCTGGACCGTGCCGTCGCCTCCCAGGAGGAGGGCACCTGACGCCGCCGGAGTCGAGATCGTGAGCAGGTGGCGGATCGGTACGTCCTTCTCGATCTCGGTCGGCAGCACCCAGCGATGGATGCCGGGCAAGTCGAAGCGGATGCGTCGAGGCCGCCAAAGGTCGATCGAGAGCACTGCGGCGTCGGCGCTCCACTCCCAGGCCAGGCCCGGCGCCACGAACTGCGGCGACGCCAGCGTGACGCGGACGGAGAAGGGGAAGCCGCTGACGTCCGGTGCGCCATGGCCGACGGCGTATCCGTGGCTGCGCCACCGCTCGGCCGTGGCGTCGATCGCCGCCAAGGTGCCCTCCGCGACCGTCCACCAATAGGTCGAGACGGACGCCGCCAGCAGCAGAGCCGCGCCGCACCAGCGGGCGATGCGGCCCCCATTCCCCGCGCCCGGTTCTCTCGCCGAGAGACTTGCGGCATCGTGCATGGCGTGCTCGAAGTGTACGGTAAGGATGGCGTGCCCCGTCGGGGCACCCAGCAGCTTGCCATGCGGCAATCTGCCAAACAGCAACTCTCACGTCGCGAGATGTCCGCTTCCCCCGTCACCAAGCCAGCGCATCCGCCCGATGGTCCGGCGCAGGATCCAAAGACGCAAGGCGCGTCACCGTCGCCGTCCAAGCTGACATGGCACATCCGCCTGCCCGAGCGCGAGGCGAACCCGTTCGACGCCTCGCGATTCGACTGGCGCCCGGGCGAAGATCTCAATGTCTTCGCCTACGGATCGTTGATCTGGAATCCGGGCTTCCCGCACATCGCTTCCGAGCTCGCCCTGCTGCGCGGCTATCACCGCGCTTTCTGCATCCTGTCCCACCGCTATAGAGGCACGCCCGAGCGGCCCGGATTGGTCCTCGGGCTGGATTGGGGCGGCTCCTGCGCCGGCGTCCTCTACACGATCGCCGCCAAGGACGTTCCCGAGGTCCTGCCCTATCTTTGGGATCGCGAGATGGTGAACAACACCTATAGGCCGACGGTGGTCGGCTTGCGCCTGCTGCGCCGGTCAGGCAGCAGGCTGCGCGCGTCGGAGCCGGCGCGCGCCACGGCGTTCGTCGTGCGGCGCGGCCACAAGCAGTATCGCGGCAGCCTGTCGCGCGCCGAGATGTGCCGGATGATTCGCGAGGCTGCCGGCAGCGCCGGCCCCTGCCGCGAGTATCTCGAGAACACGGTCGGGCACCTCGAGCGCCGCGGGATTCCCGACAGCCGCCTGGCCCAGATCCTAGCCGAGATCGACGCTCCCTGCGCCGACTGAAGGAACGGCGGCCGCCAGAGCAATGCGCAAGAAAAAGCCGGCGGGCATGCGCGCCCGCCGGCTTCTTGATGTCGTTGCGCCGGCTGGCCGAGGCCTTTTGGCCCCGGCGCAGCCGCGCTGACGGCTTAGGCGAAGAGGCGCAGGAGGTTCTGCGGCAGCTGGTTTGCCTGTGCGAGGACGGAGATTCCGGCCTGGACCAGGATCTGGAGGCTGGTGAAGCGCGTGATCTCCTGAGCGACGTCGAGGTCGAGGAGGCGCGAGC
>JAEULF010000176.1 GCA_016793965.1 Alphaproteobacteria bacterium
AGGTCGGGCTGAAGTCGACCTTCTTCGTGCCGGGTTGGACGGCGGAGAACCACCGCGGCCCCTCGGAGGCGATCCTCAAGGCCGGGCACGAGATCGCGCATCACGGCTATCTCCACAAGAAGCCGGACCCGGACAAGATCCCGGAGGCCGTCGAGGAGTTCGAGAAAGGGCTGGAGTCGCTGAAGCGCACCCTGGGGGTGAGACCGTTGGGCTACCGGGCACCGTCGGGCGAGATCGTGCCGGAGCTGATGGAGCTGATCCAGAAGAACGGGCTGCTCTACGTCAGCTCGTTCAAGGACGACATCGTGCCCTACCGGCACGTGCTGGAGGGCGGCCGCCCCGGCCCGATCGAGCTGCCGACCAACTACTCCCTCGACGACTGGCACTACGGCCGCACCGACCTGACGGCGCCGCGCCCGCTCTTCACGCGCGAGCACGTGCTGTCGATCTGGCAGGACGAGTTCGAGATGACCTACGAGTGGGGCGGCATCTTCATCCTGATCCTGCACCCGCAGGTCTCCGGCCGCCCGGTGCGGCTGAAGACCTTGCGCGAGTTCATCGCCTTCACCCGCCGCTTCCCGCGCGTCTGGTACCCGACCTGCGCCGACGCCGCGCGCCATGTCGAGCGCGTCGAGCGCGCGGGCGGGCTGGCGCAGGCGGCGGAGTGACGCACGCCGTCATCCCGGGCGCGCGCAGCGCGACCTCAGGCGCGCTGCGCGCGCCGGGGGACCCAGGGCCGGCGACGCGCCGCGTGCCCTGGGTCCCGGCTCTCCGCTGCGCTCCGGCCGGGATGACGGCCCCCGGCGCGCTCAGCCGTCGGCATCCCGGCTGCCGTGCAAGCCGGGAAGCAGGTCCGTCCATTGGGGATTGCGTTCCTCGATCAGCGCCAGCTTCCAGGCGCGTCGCCAGCGCTTGATGCGCTTCTCTCGCTCGATCGCTGCTGCGGCATCCGGATGCTCCTCGTAGTAGACTAAGCTCTTGACGCCGTAGGTCGCCGTGAAGCCGGGGATCAGCCCGTCGCGATGCTCGCCCGCGCGCTTCACGAGGTCGGACGTGACGCCGACATAGAGCGTGCCGTTCCGCTTGCTCGCCATGATGTAGACGCAAAACGCCTTCAGGCGATCAACCTTCCCCTGCGTCATCCCGGCCGGAGCGCAGCGGAGAGCCGGGACCCAGGGGACGCGACGCGACGCTCGCCCTGGGTCCCCCGGCGCGCGTAGCGCGCCTGAGGTCGCGCAACGCGCGCCCGGGATGACGCTTCAATGCCCCAGCTCTTCCGTCTCCAGGTGGCACGCGATCGCGTGACCGGGCGCCGGCGCCCGCGTCGGGGGCATCGCCGTCGCGCACACATCGCCGATGCGGCGCGGGCAGCGGCTCTCGAAGACGCAGCCTTGCGACCCGGTCGGCGCCGCGATCTCGCCCTTCAGGCGGATGCGGTCGCGCTTCGGCGCGTCGACGTCCGGCACGGCGGAGAGCAGCGCTGCCGTGTAGGGATGGTAGGGCGGCGCCAGCACGGCGGCAGTCGGGCCGGTCTCGACGATGCGGCCGCGGTACATGACGGCGATGCGGTCGGCCAGGTGCGCGACCACCGAGATGTCGTGCGAGATGAAGACGTAGGCGACGGCCAGCCGGTCGCGCAGGTCGGCCAGCAGGTTGACGATCGAGGCCTGCACCGAGACGTCGAGGGCGGAGACCGGCTCGTCGCAGACCAGGAACTTCGGCTCCGTCGCGATGGCGCGCGCGATGCCCACGCGCTGCTTCTCGCCGCCGCTCATCTGGTGCGCATAGCGCTCGGCGTAGCTCGCCGGGAGCTGCACGAGGTCGAGGAGCGCCGCGACGCGCGCCGCGACGTCGCCCGGCGCCGCGAGGCCGAAGCGGACGAGGGGGCGGCCGATCAGCTCGCGCACCGTCTTGCGCGGGTTGAGCGAGGAGTCCGGGTTCTGGAAGACGATCTGCGCCATGCGGCGCACCGGCAGCATGGCGCGCGCGTCGAGGCCGGTGACGTCCCGCCCGTCGATTCGGATCGTGCCGGCGCTCGGCTCGACCAGGCGCAGCAGCGTGCGGCCGAGCGTCGTCTTGCCGCAGCCGCTCTCGCCCACCAGGCCGAGCACCTCGCCCGGCGCCACGTCGAGATCGACGCCGTCCAGTGCCCGGACGAACACCGGACGGTGCACGATCCGCCCGCCCTGCCAGCGCAGCGCCGCCAGGCCGCGGCGCAGGTGGAAGGTCTTGGCGAGGCCGCGCGCCGAGACGATCGGCGCGCCGGCCTCGGCGCGCGCGGCATGCGGCGCCGGCGCGGCGACCGGCCAGGGCGCGGCGCCGACGGCGTCGAGCCGCCGGCAGCGCGCGGCGCGCTCGCCGTCCTCGCGCATCGGCATGCGCTCCGCGATGCAGGCAGGCTCCGCGAAGGGGCAGCGCGCCGCGAAGATGCAGCCCGGCGGCGGCGCCGCCAGGTCGGGCAGGCGGCCGGGAATGGCGGCGAGCCGGCCGCGCCGCTCGCTCAGGCGCGGGATCGCGGCGAGCAGGCCCTTGGTGTAGGGGTGCGCCGGCCGGGCGAAGACAGCGGCCGTCGGGCCCTGCTCGACGACGCGCGCGGCATAGATCACGGCGATGCGGTCGCAGACGCGCCGCACCACGCCGAGATTGTGGCTGATGAACAGCAGGCTCAGGCCGCGCTTGGCGCGCAGCCCCTCCAGCAGGTCGAGTATCTGCGCCTCGATGGTGACGTCGAGCGCCGTCGTCGGCTCGTCCAGGATGAGCAGCTCCGGCTCGCAGGCGAGCGCGCTGGCGATCAGCGCGCGCTGCCGCATGCCGCCGGAGAGCTGGTGCGGATAGGCGTCGGCGACGGCGGCCGGGTCGGAGATGCCGACTTCCGCCAGCAGCCGGCGCGCCGCGTCGAGCCCGGCCGACACGGAGATGCCGCGATGGTGCACGAGGCCTTCGCCGATCTGCGCGCCGACGCGCAGCGACGGGTTGAGCGCCGTGAACGGGTCCTGGAAGACCAGCGCCAGCTTCGGCCCGCGCATGCGGCGCCGCGCCTCCGGATCGAGCGCCAGCAAGTCGCTGCCGTCGAGCAGGAGCTGCCCGCCGGCCACCTGTGCCTCGCTGGGCAGCAGTCCCATCAGCGCCAGCCCGACCGTGCTCTTGCCCGAGCCGGACTCGCCGACGAGGCCGAGCGCGCCGCCCTTCGGGATCGCCAGGCTGATCGAATCGAGAGCGGTGATCGTGCCGGTCGGCGTCCGGTAGCGGATCGTCAGGTCGCGCACCTGCAGCGTCGGGGGGGCGGAAGTCGAGCTGGCCATCCGCGCGTCACCCCTTGCCGGCGACGCGGTGGCGCAGCCGCGGGTCGAGCGTCTCGCGCAGCCCGTCGCCGACCAGGTTCACGCCGATGACGAGGAGGCACATGGCGAAGCCGGGCGCCAACGCGATCCACGGCGCATTGTCGATGAAGGAGCGCGCCTCGCTGATCATCAGGCCCCAGTCCGAGCTCGGCGGCTGCGCGCCGAGGCCGAGGAAGGACAGCGCCGCCGCCAGCAGGATGGCGTAGGAGACGCGCAAGCTGCCCTCGACGATCAGCGGCGGCCAGGCATTCGGCAGGATCTCGCGGAACAGTATGTAAGCCGTCGACTCGCCGCGCGCGCGCGCCGCCTGGATGAAGTCCTCCTCGGCCAGCGCGAGCGTGACGCTGCGCGTCAGCCGCGCCATCGGCGGGATGTAGACGAAGCCGACGGCGACCGCGGTCTTCCACAGCGCCGGCGGAGTCACGGCGAGCACCAGCAAGCCCAGCAGGATCGGCGGCACCGAGAGCAGCACGTCGGCGCCGCGCATCAGGATCTCGTCGATGCGGCCCTTGAAGAAGCCCGCGGCCAGCCCGATCGGGATGCCGACCGCCAGGCTGATCGCGGTCGCCGTGACGCCCATGAAGATCGAGAGCCGCGCGCCGACCAGGAGGCGGCTGAGGACGTCGCGCCCGTAGTCGTCCGTGCCGAGCCAGTAGGTCGCGTTCGGCGCCAGGAAGCGGGCGCGCACGTTGATCGTGTCCCAGGGATGCGGCGCGATCAGCGGCGCCAGCAGCGCCAGCGCCAGGATGACGCAGACGATCGACGCGCCGACCACGAGCTGCAGCGGCAGCTTGCGCCCGGCGCGCGCAGGCCGCAGTGCCCGCGATGCCTGCTCAGGCGACGCTGCGGCCATAGCGGATCTTCGGGTTGAGCCACGCGTAGAGCAGGTCGGCCGCCAGGTTCGCCAGCGCATAGACCGCCGCGACGAGGAGGATGCCCGCCTGCAGCGTCAGCAGGTCGCGCGACTGGATGGAGAAGACGAGCAGCCGGCCGAGGCCGGGATAGGAGAAGACCGTCTCGATCACGACGATGCCGCCCATCAGGCGGCCGACGTCCAGCGCCAGCACGGTGATGGTCGGCAGCATGGCATTGCGCAGCGCGTGGCGCAGCACGACCGTGCGCTCGGGCAGGCCCTTGGCGCGCGCCGCCGTGACGTAGGGACTCTGCATCGCCTCCAGCATGCTCGAGCGGGTCAGGCGCGAGACATGCGCCAGATGGGCGAAGACGAGGGTCATGACAGGCGCCACGATGTGGTGGGCCCAGGTCCAGAACCCCTTGTCCATCGGCTCGTAGCCGGAGGCCGGCAGCCAGCGGAAGTAACCGGCGAAGAGCAGGATCACCACGATCGACCAGAAGAACTCGGGCACCGCGATGCCGAGATACGTGGCGACCGAGACGCCGTGGTCGACCGGGCCGTTGCGCTTCACGGCCGCGAGCACGCCGAGGCCGACGCCGACGACCGCGATGAAGACGAAGGAGATCCCGGCGAGCACGGCCGAGCGCAGGATCGCCTCGCCCACCATCGGCGCAACCGGCCGGTCCATCAGCATCGAGACGCCGAAGTCTCCGACGAACGCCGCCGAGGCCCAGCGCCAGTACTGCACGGGGATCGGGTCCAGCAACCCGAGCTTGATCTCAAGGGCGCGCACCTGCTCCGGCGGCGCGAACTGGCCGAGGATCAAGTAGGCGACGTTGGCCGGCAGCAGGGACGTGATCGCGAAGATGAGCATCGACACCGCGACGACGACGAAGGCGGCGAAGACCAGCCGTCTGAGGACGTAACCGGTCATCGCCGCCCTGCCCTCCCCGCGGAGACCCTCAAGCTCACTTCAGCGACACGGCCTTCAGCTCCAGCCACTGCATGGCCGAGGACTGGAAGCCCTGGACGCTCTTGCGCACGCCGTTGACGTGCAGCGCGTTGTACGCGATCACGCCGGGCACGGTCTCGACCAGGATCTTCTGGAACTCCATGAAGATGTCCTTGCGCTTGCCCTCGTCGACCGTCTGGCGCGCGAGGTCGAGGAGCTCGTCGACGCGGGCGTTCTTGTAGATCCAGAGCTGCGAGTTGAAGCTGCCGCCGGAGTGGAAGAAGGCATGCGTCGCCGTGTCGATGGTCGGCCGCGCGAAGTAGCCGTCGACGTAGATCTCCGCCTTGCCCGAGACGTTCGCCGCATAGGAGGCGAACGGCACGCGCTCGACGTCGATGCGGATCCCGGCCGGCCGCACCATGTCGCGAACGGTGACGCCCAGCCGGACGCGCGCCTCGCGCTCCTGCGGCACCGGCATCTTCAGGTCGAGGCCGTTCGGGAAGCCCGCCTCGGCCAGCAGCTTCTTGGCCTTTGCCACGTCGGGCTTCGGGAAGCCGATCGACTTGTTGAAGTAGGCGTGATTGGGCGGGATCGGGCTGTGCGTCGGAGCGCCCTGGCCGAACAGGACGATCTCCGGCAGCGCCTCCTTGTCGATCATGGCGGCGAAGGCCTGGCGCACGCGCACGTCGTTGAACGGCGGCTTGGAGTTGTTGAGGAACACCGCGTCCCATGTCGCCGTCGCCACCGAGCTGACCGCCAGGTCGGGGTTCTTCTTGACCTTGTCGATCGCCTCGTAAGGCAGGTTCCAGAGCAGGTCGATGGCGCCGGACTCCAGCGACGTGATGCGCGCCGCTGCCTCCGGGATCAGGCGAAGCGTCACGCCGTCGAGCTTCGGCATGCCCGGCTCGAAGTAGCCGGGGAACTTGACCAGCTCCATGCGGTCGCCGGGTGTCCAGGTCTTCATCGTGAAGGGACCGGTGCCCACCGGCTCGGTCGTCAGCTTGTCGAGCCGGTCCTTCGGCACGATGCGCAGGTTGCGCTCGCCGAAGATCTCGTGGAAGCCGGCATACGGGATGTTGAGGTCGAAGCGCACGGTCAGCGGATCGACCGCCGCGACCTTGCTCACCATGCTCAGCTGCGTGCGGCCGCGCGAGCCGAGCGCCGGGTCGAGGATGCGATTGAACGTCGCGACCACGTCGTCCGCGTCGAGCGTGCGGCCGTGGTGGAACTTGACGCCGGGGCGCAGCTTGAACGTCCAGGTCTTCAGGTCGGCCGAGGCCTCCCACGACGTCGCCAGGTCCGGCTTGACCGAGAGGTCGGTGTCGATGCGCGTCAGGCCGTTGAAGACGAGATGCACGTAGATGTACTCGTCGCCGATCGTCGTCTTGGCCGGATCGAGCGTGTTCATCGTCGTGCCGATCGCCACGCGCAGCGTGCCCTGGGCCGCAGCGGGCGATGCCAGCGCCAG
>JAEULF010000194.1 GCA_016793965.1 Alphaproteobacteria bacterium
CTGCCGATCTTCCGTGCCATCGCGCGGAAGCGCCCGGTCGGCATGGTGCATTTCGACGCGCACACCGACACCCAGGACACCCATATCGGCAACACCAAGTACGGCCACGGCACGCCCTTCCGCCGCGCCATCGAGGAGGGGCTGCTCGACCCCAAGCGGACCGTCCAGATCGGCATCCGCAGCGCGCTCTATGCCCGCGACGACCACGACTGGGGCAAGGCCCAGGGCATCCGGATCATCTACATCGAGGAGCTCTACGAGCGCGGCATCGACGCGGCGATCGAGGAGGCGCGCCGCATCGCCGGCACCGGCCCGACCTATCTCAGCTTCGACGTCGACGGCATCGATCCGGTCTTCACGCCGGGCACCGGCACACCGGAGATCGGCGGCTTCACCACCCACGAGGCGCAGCGCATGGTGCGCGGCCTCCAGGGCCTCGACCTCGTCGGCGGCGACGTCGTCGAGGTCTCGCCGCCCTTCGATCCCTCCGGCAACACGGCCTTGGTCGGCGTCACGATGATGTGGGAGATCCTGTGCCTGCTCGCCGACGCGGCGGCGCGGCGCAAGGCGAGAGCGCGGCCGGCACGGCGCAAGCCGCGCTGAACGAGCGCGGGCGAAGAGTCCTCACGGGTGCAGCACCAGGCCCTTCGTCACCTTGTCGGCGACCTTGCGGTCCTCGTGCAGCCCAAGCCCGACGATGTCGAGGTCCGCGCTGCGCACCGCCTTGACCGCGGCGCGGTTGGCCTCGTCATGGCCGGTCTCGAACATCGCCCGGACGTAGACGGCGACGCGCAGGTTGCGCGCCAGCGCGCGCTGGTGGGCCTGCTTCAGCTCCGCGGCCGAGCCGGACAGGACGAGGACCGGCTGGCGGAACATCGCGAGATAGGGGACGCCGGAGCCGTCCGCGTAAGGCTGCCCGATCAGCGCGGGCTCCTTGCCGGCGACGGCGCTCGCCAGGAAGGCGGCGACGTTGAGCTTCTGCCAGGCGTCCAGGTCCAGGCGGAGGGCGACGACGATCTTGCTGTCGAAGAGCATGGCGGCTGCCTCTTCCATTCCGGCGGAGGAAGGCCGTAGCCTGCGGCGAGACAGCGGCAGGGGTCTTGTATCGCCGTGCGCAGCGACGCTCCCGAGCAAGCCGACGAGTGGACGTCCTTCGGCATCGACCGGGCGACCGGCATCGAGCGCCTGCGCGCGCGCTTCACCCGCCACGCCTATGCCCGCCATGCGCACGAGACCTATGCGATCGGCATGACCGAGTCGGGCTCGCAGACCTTCGCCTGCCGCGGCGCCAGCCACGCCACGGCGCCTGGTGCCGTGATGCTCTTCAACCCGGCCGAGCTGCACGACGGCCGCGCTACGACGCCGGAGGGCTTCGTCTACCGCATGCTCTATGTCGGCGTGGCGGCGCTGCGCGCCATCGCGACGGACGCGTTCGCGGCGTGCGGCGGCGAGATCGCCTTCGCCCGCCCCCTGGCGCTCGACCCCGCGCTCGCCGCGCGGATCGCCGCTTGCTACGACGCCCTCGATGCGCCGACGCCCGCCCTGGCGCGCGACGAGGCGATGCTGCGCCTGCTGACGGCGCTGCTCGACCGCGGACTCGGCGTCGGGCTGCGCCGCCAGGCGCCGGAGACGCGCGCCGATCGCGCCGTCGCCCGCGCGCGCGAGCTGCTGCACGAATCGGTCGGCGGCGACATCGGCCTCGACGCGCTGGCGGCGGCGTCCGGCCTCAGCCGCTTCCACCTGACGCGCCTGTTCCAGCGCCGGCACGGCATGGCGCCCAGCGCGTACCACCGGCTGCTGCGGCTGGAAGCGGCCAAGCGCCGCCTCGCCGCCGGCGACGGCCTGGCCGATGTCGCAGCCGCGCACGGTTTCACCGACCAGAGCCACCTGACGCGCCAGTTCAAGGCGGCCTATGGCGTGACGCCGGGGAAGTACCGCGCGCACTGCGCGGCGTGAGGCTACGGCACAGTCGAACCGACCTGGCACCAGAGCCGCCTCGCGCTCCGTCAGCCAGCCGCGGCGTTGCTTGTTGACGTCGCGGCTGCAATGCGCTCGCATCCGGGCATTGCGGCGGAGTTTGGCAGCTTTGGCAAACGGCACGAACGCGGCGAAGGGGCATCCGCGACCATATCCCGAGACGGAGCCCTTTGAGCGGGGCTTTGCGAGCCACTTCGAGAGCAACGTCCGACCGAAGCTCCGCGCCTATCTCGCAGCGAAGCCCGAGGTCAAGGCGCGCCTGCACCGACGACGACTGCTAGCCAACCTTGGCATCGTCGGCGCGTGGCTTGGGTCCGGCGGCTACCTTCTAGGCACATGGCGGCCGGGCCTGCGGACGTCGAAAGATCGCCCGGACACTCTGGCCGGCCGGGGGTTGTGGACGGCCGGCATCGGCACTATCAGCTCGATTGCGATCAGGGTAGTTGCCAATAGCCCGGTGGCGGCCTATCGCGCCGAAGGCAAGCGATCGGTCGTCGGCGCCATCCTCGCCTTCTTCGGCCCGGTTCGGCTCGGTCCGGGCCCGGCGTTCCACGAGGCAGCGTTGAAGAGCACCGGACTCTTCAAGTACTTCAACCAGATGCTTCTCGACGATGTCCTGACGGGAACCCGCGGCGATCGTGTCTTCGCGCTGGCGGAGGCAGAGCTTGTCAGCAATAGCCGGATCAGCAGCAAGACGGTGTTCCGGGGCCTGATCCTGGCCGCCAAGCTGCGAGACCCGATCGATCCGCCAGTGGCTGTCGTGCCGCGACGCGATTGGCTGGGAGGCCTGTTCGGCGGTCCCGCGAGGGACATGAAACTGTCGGAGATGCGCGGCGATCACGCGGTCAAGGGCTCGTCGATGGAGCAGGTTCGCCGATGCCTCTCGCCGGCGGTGCGCGCGCTGATCCGCCGGTTGTCCGCGCGCGCCGGCGCCGGGAACTTCGGCCTCTGTTTCTGCGGGGACCGGCTCTACGTCAAGATCCGGCAGGAGGCCAACCTCCTGGAATCGCTCACGGACATCGAGATGGCGCCGACCATGGCGGACGTGAAGAAGATCGTGCGCGAGATCCACGAGCTGTTGTCGCTCGCCGACGCCGTCGATGCGGCGCTCGACCGCCACGAGACCGCGCCGGGCATGCGGACGTAGCGGGCGGGCGACACGCTACGGCGTCCCGAACAGCCGGTCGCCGGCGTCGCCGAGGCCGGGGATGATGTAGGCGCGCTCGTCCAGGCGCTCGTCGAGCGCCGCGACGAAGACCGGCACGTCGGCGTGACGCTCGTTGAAGGCGCGCATGCCCTCCGGGGCCGCGACCAGGGCCAGGAACAGGATGCTGCTCTTGGCGACGCCGTGCTGCAGCAGCACGTCCACCGCCTTGGCGGCGGAATGGCCCGTGGCCAGCATCGGGTCGACGACGACGTAGACGCCGTGGTCCGACGGCGGCAGCTTGACCAGGTACTGCACCGGCCGGTGCGTCGTCTTGTCCCGATAGAGGCCGATATGGCCGACATCGGCGAACGGCACGAGGTCCAAGAGCCCGTCGGCCATGCCGGTGCCGGCGCGCAGGATCGGCACGATAGCGATCTTGGTGCCCTTGACGAAGGGCGCCTGCATCGCGGTGAGCGGCGTCTCGATCCGCTCCTGCGCCAGCGCCAGGCCGCGGAACACCTCGAAGCCCATCAGCATGGCGATCTCGCGCAGCAACGCCCGGAACACCTGGGGCGGCGTGCGCTTGTCGCGCATGTGGCTGAGCTTGTGCTGGATCAGCGGATGGTCGATGACGCGAAGGTTGGGGAAGGGGCTGGCCATGGCCGCGGCGCTCCGCTGTTGGGCGCGAGGGCGGTCGCATGCCCGGGCGCGCGCCGTCAAGCCCGGATCGGCGGCGGCTATGCGCAGCGCTTTCTGGCGGCGGACCTGCCGGTTAGGATAGGTTTTCGAAGCGGAGGGACGATGCGGACGCGACGGGCCGTTCTGGCGGGATTGGCAGGATGGGCGGCCATGTCCGGCCTCGCCGCGGCCCAGGGCGCCCGCTCGATCGCCGGCGACTTCCTGATCGCCAAGCCCCGCATGCCCGACCC
>JAEULF010000200.1 GCA_016793965.1 Alphaproteobacteria bacterium
TCTCGCGCAGCAGGATCATCCAGCCGAGCGTGCGGACCAGCTCGCTCGCCCAGAACGGCAGCAGGCAGAGCAGGAGCAGGAAGCCCTTGGCGCGGCCGCGCGCCAGCTTGGCGATGAAGTAGGCGGCGGGGAACGCGATGAGCAACGTGAGCGCTGTGGCGAGCACGGACATGACGACGGTGCGGGCAAGCGTCAGCCAGTAGACCGGCTCGTCGAGGAAGACCTCGTAGTTGGCCAGGCTGGTGCGGTAGGTGCGCGGCGCGACCTTTTCGCTGACCGACAAGATGAAGATGTCGATGTGCGGGACGACGATGAGGAGCCCGATCCAGAGCGCGAACGGCGCCAGCAGGAGCGCAAGCATCAGGCGGCGTCCGTGCCTGTCGTGCATCGCCTAGCCCTCCGCGTCGGCCGAGCCTGCCGCGCTCGGCTGCGCGGGGAAGCAGCGGCAGGCATCGGCCGGCCACGCCAGCGCCAGCGCGTCGCCCGGCTTCAGGTCGTTGAACTGCCCGGTCTGCGGCAGGGCGACGATGACCGGCTCGCCGCGCTGCGTGCGGAACAGCGCGCGACTGCTGGCGCCGTTGAACAGAAGCGTCTCGACCGTGGCAGCGCGGACATTGGCGCCCGGGGCCGCCGCGGCGATCGCCGTGCCGGCGGGCAGCAGCGCGATCGCCTCTGGGCGCACGAAGATATCGACCGCTCCGTCGGCCCCGGGCGGCCCGCCGGCGTCGGAGGCCACGCCGTGCATGGCGTCGCCCTGCTGCGTCTCGACCGTCACGCCGCCGGGCACGCTCCCCTGGCCCGAGGCGACGACGCGGCCGCGCCAGCGGTTGCTGTCGCCGACGAAGCCGGCGACGAAGGCCGAGAGCGGCCGGCGGTAGAGCTCCTGCGGCGTGCCGACCTGCTCGAACCTCCCGGCGTTCATCACCGCCACGCGGTCCGACATCACCAGCGCCTCCGACTGGTCGTGCGTGATGTAGACGAAGGTCGTCGCGAACTGGTGCTGCAGCTGCTTCAGCTCGACCTTCATGTGCTCGCGCAGCTTCAGGTCGAGCGCGCCGAGCGGCTCGTCGAGCAGCAGCACGCTGGGCTCCAGCACCATGCAGCGGGCGATGGCGATGCGCTGCTTCTGGCCGCCGGAGAGCTGGTCGATGCGCTTGGCCCCGGCATCGGGCAGCCCGATGCGCGCGAGGATGTCGCGCACGCGCCGCTCGATCTCGGCCTTCGCCGCGCCGCGCCGCCGCAGCCCGTAGGCGATGTTCTCGGCGACCGACATCATCGGGAACAGGGCCAGGTGCTGGAACACCAGGTTGACGGGGCGGCGGTTGGGCGGCGTCGCCAGGACCGAGCGGCCGCGGATGAGGATGTCGCCGGAAGTCGGCTCGACGAAGCCGGCGATCATGCGCAGCAGCGTGGTCTTGCCGCAGCCCGACGGCCCGAGGATCGAGAAGAAGGAGCCGCGCGGGATCGAGAATGAGACGCCGTCGACGGCCGTGAAAGCGCCGTAGCGCTTCGCCAGGTCGCGGCATTCGAGGTCGAGATCCATCGCCTCATCCTATGGCGTCGGGAAGAGGCCCCACCACCCTGGCGAAAGCGGGGCCCTTCTCATCGCTGGCGCGACGGCAGGGGCGAAGGGACAGCGCGCTTGCTTCCCCTGCCCCGTCGCGCAGCGATAGAGAAGGTCAGGGCGGGGCGCTTCGGAGACGCCAGAAGCGCCCCGCCCCGTCCGTCATTTCGCTGCGGCGGCGCGGTCGAGGACCTTGCCTTCCATGGCCTCGAGCCCGGCCGGCACGGTCGGGTACCACTTGATCGCCGCGATCTCCTTGTCGGAGAAGGCGGCCTTGAACGCCTTGGACAGACCGGGCGAGACCAGGTCCTCGGAACCCTTGGAGGCCGTGAAGCTGCCCGAGGCCTCAGCGATCGCGGCCGCGACCTTCGGCTGCATCACGAAGTTGATCCACTTGTAAGCGGCGTCGTCGGCGCGGCCCTTCTTCGGCAGCGCGAAGGTGTCGATCCAGCCTTGGGCCTGGGACTTGGCCGGCACCAGGAAGTTGATGCTCGCGTTCTCCTGGTTCAGCTTGAAGCCCGAGGCGTCCCATGCGATCGCGGCGACGACCTCGCCGGTGCGGAACAGGTTGAGCAGCGCGTCCGATCCCGTCCAGTATGCCTTCACGTTCGGCTTGCAGTCGATCAGCTTCTGCCCGGCCTTGTCGATGATCGCCTGGTACTTTGCCTTGTCGCCGTACGCTGCGAACGGGTCCTCCCCGACCGCGAAGGCCATGGCGATCAGGTCCGGGCGCTTCAGGCGCATCGAGATCCGGCCCTTGTACTTGGGATCGCAGAGGTCAGCGTAGTCCTTGATGTCCGGAGCCTTCGACTTGTCGACCACGATGCCGAGCGTGCCCCAGACATGAGCGACGCCGTAGGGCTTGCCGTCGAGCGTGGTGTTCTTCCGCGATGCCTCGAGCATCGAGGCATTGAAAAGCGCCGCGTTGAGCTTGGCATAGTCGATCGGCTTGTAGATGCCGAACTCCTGCTGCGCCCCGGTGATGCGGTCCTGGCTCGGCTGCGCGAGGTCGAATCCCGCGCCGTCGGTGGCGCGCAGCTTCGAGATCATGTCCTCGTTGTTCGATTCGGTGACGGCGACGTCGATGCCGGTCTCCGCCTTGAACTGCTTCACCACGGCCTCTGGGGCATAGCCGCCCCACGTCAGCAGGCGCAGCGTCTGCGCTTGGGCTGATCCGGCCAGGGCGGCTATGCCCAGCGCCGCCGCGGCGACGTACAGGTTCCGAGTGTTCATGTCGCAATCTCCCGACTGTTGGGTCCCGCTGCCCGAACGGCATGCAGCCGTTCACTGCAGCATGAGTTCCGTGACGGATCAGATCCGCTTCTATGGACTTTGCGTGACAGCCTTGCCGCCAGGATAGTCCAGCGTCCGTGGGGTTGGCAGGTCCATTTCGGACAATGCAACAGTCCGCTTTCGCGGCATCGCGGATTGGACTGCAAGTTTGTCGAGAGTGGACCTTATTTGGCATGCTGTTCGCCAACATTGTCCCTGTCAGTCCTGCATTGTCCATCGGCTAGGCCGCCATGATCATCAAGAGCATCGAGACGTTCTGCACCGAGCAAGTCGGCTTCGTCCGCGTCACCGGCGAGGACGGCAAGCAGGGCTGGGGCCAGGTCTCGACCTACAACGCCGACATCGCCTCGATTGTGCTGCACCGGCAGGTGGCGCCGTGGGCGCTCGGCCAGGACGACAGCGACATCGACGGGCTGCTCGATCGCATCTTCGACCGCGAGTACAAGTTCCCCGGCAGCTACATCTACCGCGCCCTCGGCGGCCTCGACACCGCGCTGTGGGACCTGAAGGGCAAGCGCGCTGGCAAGAGCGTGTGCGCGCTGATCGGCGGCAAGCCGCGGGCGATCCGCGCCTACGCCTCGTCGATGAAGCGCGACATCACGCCGAAGGACGAGGCCGCTCGCTTCCAGCGCCTGCGCGACAAGCACGGCTTCGACGCCTTCAAGTTCCGGGTCGGCGCGGAATGCGGCCACGACCAGGACGAATGGCCCGGCCGCACCGAGGAGATCGTCCCCACGATCCGCAAGGCGCTGGGCGACGGCGCGGCGCTGCTCGTCGACGCCAACAGCTGCTACTCGCCGAAGCGCGCGATCGAGGTTGGCAGGCTCTTGGAGCAGCACGGCATCAGCCACTACGAGGAGCCCTGCCCCTACTGGGAACTGGAGCAGACGAAAGAGGTCGCCGACGCCCTGAAGGTCGACGTGACCGGCGGCGAGCAGGATTGCTGGATCCCGACGTGGAAGCGCATGATCGAGCTGCGCGCCGTCGACGTCATCCAGCCCGACATCAGCTATCTCGGCGGCCTGTCGCGCACGCTGCGAGTCGCGAAGATGGGTGCCGAAGCCGGGCTGCCCTGCACGCCGCATAGCGCGAACTGGTCGCTGGTGACGCTCTTCACCATGCACCTGCTCGGCGCCATCCCGAACGCCGGCAAGTACCTGGAGTTCTCGATCGAGGGGGCCGACTACTACCCCTGGCAGTACGGGCTGTTCCGCAATGACCCGTACGTGATCAAGGACGGCAAGGCGACGATACCGGACGAGCCCGGCTGGGGCATCGAGATCGACCCGGAGTGGCTCGCGCGCTCGGCCTACCGCATCAGCGAGAGGCGCTGAGTTGGGCGCCGCCCTCGACGCGCTGGTCGACGAGGCGCTGCGCACGGGAGCGCTCGCGGCCCTGCCCGACAAGCACCTCATCGGCGGCAAGCAGTTTCCGTCCGCCCGCGGCGGCCGGATGGAGACTTTCGATCCCGGCCGCGGCGAGTCCTTCGCGACCTTTGCCGCAGGAACGGCCGAAGACGTCGATGCAGCAGTGCGCGCGGCACGGGCCGCGCTCAAGGGGCCATGGCGCCGGATGCCCCCGGCAGAGCGCGGCCGCATTCTCGCGCGCGCGGCGGCGCTGCTGCGCGCGCAGGCCGACCGCTTCGCCGTGGTCGAGGCCCTCGACGCGGGCAAGCGCATCAGCGAGGCGCAGGGCGACGTGGCGGGGGCGGCGCGCGCCTTCGAGTACTATGCCGGCGCCTGCGACAAGCTGCAGGGCGACAGCCTGCCGCTCGCCCGCGACTATCTCGGCTACACGGTCTGGGAGCCGGCTGGCGTCGCTGCCCTGATCGTGCCTTGGAACTACCCGATCTCCACCACCGCGCGCTGCCTCGCCCCAGCTCTGGCCGCCGGGTGCTCCGCCGTGGTCAAGCCGGCGGAGCAGACGCCGCTCACGGCGCTGATGCTGGCCGAGCTGCTGCTGGAAGCCGGCCTGCCGGAGGGTGCCTGCAACGTCGTGACGGGGACGGGGCGGGACGCAGGTGCGCCGTTGGTCGCGCATCCCGGCGTCGATCATGTCACCTTCACCGGCTCGGTCGCGACGGGCATCGGCGTCATGCAGGCGGCGGCGCCCAACGTGACGCGCGTCCTGCTCGAGCTCGGCGGCAAGTCGCCGGTCGTCGTGCTGGCGGACTGCGACATGGACAAGGCGGTCGAGGGCGTTCTGGGCGCCATCTACGAGAATGCCGGCCAGATCTGCTCGGCCGGGTCGCGCCTGGTGATCGACCGCGGCATCCACCAGGCCTTCGTCGAGCGCTTGGTCGGGCGCGTGCGTGCCATGACGGTCGGCCACGGCCTGCGCGATGCCGATGTCGGGCCGGTCAACTCGAAGCGACAGCTCGAGCGCGTCGCAGGCTTCGTCGACGGCGCCAAGGAGCGCGGCCGCCGTGTCGCAGTCGGCGGCGCTCGCGCCGTCGATCCTGAGACGGGCAAGGGCTGGTTCTTCCAGCCGACCATCCTCGACGATGTGCCGGCCGATGATCCGGTTGTGCAGGAGGAGATCTTCGGCCCCGTGCTGACGGTGCAGGTCTTCGGCTCGATCGAGGAGGCGGCGGCGCTCGCCAACGGCACGCCTTATGGGCTGGTCGCCGGAATCTACTCCCGCGACCTCTCCAAGGAGCATGCGCTGGCGCGGGACATCGACGCGGGCCAGGTTTACATCAACGAGTACTTCGCAGGCGGCATCGAGGTGCCGTTCGGCGGCACCAAGCGCTCGGGCTTCGGCCGCGAGAAGGGGCTGGAAGGCCTGCGCAGTTACTGCCGCGTCAAGAGCGTGGTGGCGCGGATCTAGAGCACGACCTTCCGGCTGACCGATTCCAGTCGGGCGGAAGGTGCGCTAGGCGCGCGGAAAGTCGGGCGGCACCCAGCTTCGCCCGGGGATGCTGTCGAGCAAGGTCCGCGTGTAGGCGTGCTGCGGCGCCGCGAACACCTGCGGCGTCGGCCCCTGCTCGACGATGACGCCCTGCTGCATCACCGCGACGCGGTCGCAGACCTGGGCCGCGACGCGCAGGTCATGAGTGATGAACAGCATGGTCAGGCCGAGACGGGCCTGCAGCTCGGCGAGCAGCGCCAGCACTTGCGCCTGCACCGACACGTCGAGCGCCGACACAGGCTCGTCGGCGATCAGCACCTCCGGGTCCATGGCGAGGGCGCGCGCGATGCCGACGCGCTGGCGCTGGCCGCCGGAGAACTCGTGCGGGAAGCGGTCGCCGGCGCGCGGATCGAGCTGGACCAGGCGCAAGAGCTCGGCCGCCTTGGCCAGAGCGTCGGCGCGCGGCACGCCGTGCGCGACCGGTCCTTCGGCGATGATGTCCGCGACGCGCCGGCGCGGGTTCAAGGACGAGTAGGGGTCCTGGAAGATCATCTGGATGCGCCGGCGGAAAGGTTTCCAGGCGCTGCGCGACAGAGGGCGCAGATCGGCGCCGCGGTATCGAATCTCGCCCGATTCCGGATGCACGAGGTTGACGACGCAGCGGGCGAGCGTCGACTTGCCCGAACCGCTCTCGCCGACGAGGCCCAAGGTCTCGCCCCGGCCGATCTCGATCGTCGCGCCGTCGACGGCGCGGACGGCGCTGCGGCCGGTGAAGACCGTGCCGCGATAGTAGGTCTTGCGCACGTTGCGCAGCGCCAGGATCGCTTCGCCGGCGCGCGCGGCCTGGCGCTCGGCTTGGTGCTCGGGCGCGTGCGGCACCGCGGCGACGAGCGCCCGGGTGTAGGCGTGCTGCGGCCGGTCGAGCACGGCGCGCGCCGGGCCGGCCTCGACCACGCGGCCGTGCTGCATCACCGCCACTTGATCGGCGATCTCGGCGACGACGCCGAAATCGTGGGTGATGAACAGGACGCCCATGCCGCGGCGCGCTTGCAGCTCGCGCACCAGGCGCAGGATCTGCATCTGGGTTGTGACGTCGAGCGCCGTCGTCGGCTCGTCGGCGATCAGCAGCGCCGGCTCAAGCGCCAGGGCCATTGCGATCATCACGCGCTGGCGCTGCCCGCCGGAAAGATGGTGCGGCCAGGCGCGCGCCAGGCGCGCGGGCTCCGGCAGGTTGACCGCGGCCAGCAGCTCCTGAACGCGCGCCGGGCCGTTGCTGCGCCGGCCGTGCACATCGAGCACCTCAGCCACCTGGTCGCCGACCCGCATCAGCGGGTTGAGCGCGCTCATCGGCTCCTGGAAGATCATCCCGATGCGCCGGCCGCGCAGGTCCCGCATGGCGCGCTGGTCGAGGCGCAGCAGGTCGCGCCCCTCGAAGCCGATGCGGCCGCTCGCCCGCATTGCCTGCGGCAGCAGGCCCATGACCGCCGCCGCCGTCACGCTCTTGCCCGAGCCGCTCTCCCCGACGACGCAGAGGATCTTGCCGGCCTCGACGGAGAGGCTCGCCTCCTCGACGGCGTGCGGACGGTCGGCGCCGGGCGGCAAGTCGACGGTCAGGCGCTCGATCTCGAGCAGGCTCATCCGCGCTTCCTCGCGACCCGGGGGTTGAGCGCGTCGTTGAGGCCCTCGCCGACTAGATTGAGGGCCAGCACGGTGAGGAAGATCGCCAGGCCGGGGAACACGCTGGTCCACCAGGCGAGCCGGATGACGCTGCGGCCCGCGCCGATCATGAAGCCCCAGCTCATGCGGTTGGGGTCGCCGAGACCGAGGAAAGAGAGGGCGCTCTCCAGCAGGATGGCGCTGGCGACCATGAGGCTCGCCAGCACGATGATCGGCGACAGCGCGTTGGGCAGGATCTCGCGCAGCACGATGTCGGCGCGGGAACGGCCGAGCACCTCGGCTGCCTGCACGAACTCCCGCCGGCGCAGCGACAGGAACTCCGCGCGCACGACGCGTGCGACGGGCGGCCATGACACGATGGCGATCGCGGCGACGATCGAGGCGAGGCTCGGAGTGAAGATGGCGACGAGGACGATCGCCAGGACGAAGCTCGGGACGGTCTGCACCAGCTCGGTGAAGCGCATCAGCGCGTCGTCGATCGCGCCTCCGGCGAAGCCGGCGATCGCGCCCACCGTCACGCCGAGCGCGAGCGCGGCGAGAGTCGAGACCGCGCCGATCAGGAGGGAAACGTGGGCGCCGTGCGCGATGCCGGCAGCGACGTCGCGGCCGAGGTTGTCCGATCCGAGCAGGAAGCCCTCCTGGCCCGGCTGCGCGAAGGGCACGCCCCGCATGTCCCAGGGCGAGAAGGGGAAGAGCAGCGGTGCCGCCGCGGCGAGCGCCGCCACGGCGGCCAGGACGACGGCGCCGACGAAGGCGCCGCGGTTGCGGCGGAAGCTGAGCAGGAACGAGCTCACCCGGCCTCCATGCGCGGATCGACCGCGGCGTAGAGCAGGTCGGTCAGCAGGTTGAACGCGACGACCAGCGTGGCGGTGCAGAGGAAGACGCCGAGCAGGAGCTGGTAGTCGCGTGCCAGCAAAGCCTCGAAAGCGAGCCGCCCGATGCCCGGCCAAGCGAACACGGTCTCGACCAGGATCGAGCCGCCGACGAGCTGGCCCGCCTGGATCCCGGCGAGCGTGATCACCGGCAGCAGCGCGTTGCGCAGCACGTGGCGCGACTGGACGCGCCCCTCCGGCACGCCCTTGGCGCGCGCCGTCCGGACGAAATCCAGGTCGGCCACCTCCAGCATCGAGGCGCGGGTGACGCGAGCGTAGAGCGCGACGTAGAAGAGGCCGAGCGTCAAGGTCGGCAGCACGAGATGGGCCGCCACGTCCACCACCGCGTCCCAGCCGGCGAACCCGGCGCCGACCGTGGCCATGCCGAAGCTCGGCAGCCAGTTGAGCCAGACGCTGAACACCAGCACCAGCATCAGCCCGATCCAGAACAGTGGTGTGGCGTAGACGCAGAGCGCCAGGACCGTGATCGCGCTGTCGGTCCACCGCCCGACCCGCCGGGCCGCGGCGGCGCCGAGCGCCACGCCGGCGAGGACGGCCAGGGCGAAGGCGGAGCCGGTGAGAAGCAGCGTCGCCGGCAGGCGCTCGGCGATCAGCGACGCGACGGTGCGCTGCTGCCGGTGGGAGAAGCCGAGATCGAGCTGGGCGACGCCCTTGACGTAGAGCCAGAGCTGCACGTGCAGCGGCCGATCGAGGCCGAACTGCGTGCGCAGCTGCTTCAGGAACACC
>JAEULF010000281.1 GCA_016793965.1 Alphaproteobacteria bacterium
ACGGCAGCGGCAGCCATGCCGCGCCGAGCCCTGAAACCGCGAGCGCGAGCATCCCTCGCCCGCCGCAGGCGGGGGACGAGCCTGGCCCCGCGCCAGCGGGGCAAGGGGCCCATGCGCAGCATGGGAAGGAGGGGGCCGCCGCCGCTTCCCCCGCCGCCGTCCCGAAGGACCGCCCGCAGACCAACCCGCGCAGCGCCATCCTCGGCGATTGCGTGGCGCTGCTGCTGCAATCCCCCGGCCACCGCCACCTCTTCCTCGCCGATCTGGAATGGCAGCTCCTTCCGCCGCTCGGCCTCGGCCAGTTCCGCGTCTGGCGGAAGGACCTGATGCCGGTGATCACCGCCTCCTGGGCCTTCGTCAGCCCGGAGGTCGATGCGCGGCTGTGCAGGGGCCAGGTGAAGCTGGCGCCGCAGGAGTGGAAGTCCGGCACGATCCTCTGGCTGATGGACATCATCTGCCCCTATGGCGGCATGGCCGAGGCGGTGAAGGAGCTGAAGAGCCAGGTGTTCCAGGAGAAGCTGGTGAAGACGCTGCAACCGGCGCCAGATGGGAGCATGGGGGTGGTGACGTGGTGAAGTCGTAATCTGTCATACCCAACACCAATGCCAGCAAGTCTCTCCTCAAGTTGTAAGTAAGCGCAGCCTCTTCTGCCTGCGGGAGTGAACAATGACATTTGTAAATTGTACTGAAGAGAGACTTTGTTGTGTCGACAATGTGACTGGTTGGCAAGTGCGTCGCCTACGCTATGACGGATCTCTGACCGGACCTTATATTGTATGTTATCAATTCCGAGTGTCACGGAGGAACGCCGTTATTTATGGGATCCAGGAATCAGAGAATTCTTCAAAGATATTGCGCGTCAAATTCTACAAGAACGAGGTTGTCTGTTATCTGCACCCAATAACGCGCGCATCAGAATCGACTAAGAGCCAACAAGAATTCTCCGCTGACTTTCGAGACGTTTGCCTACTCAACGCCGTTCGTGAGGCAGTGTGGTGTGTAGAGTTCAGCGACATGCCAGAAGGCCAGAAGAAACTTGGATGGATTATCAGTGTAGAAATTAGTTATGATGACAAGAGAGTGATCTAGTTACCAACGCGATGAAATCTCTAACGTAAAACATCAAAAAAGAAGGCAAAAATGACGACCAATGGACTATACACAAGTTATGAAACACTGGTGAGAAATGCGCTGGTTGAATCTGGACTTGATCCGGCGCATCCCGCTCTCGAACTCATCAAACTTCGTCTAAGGCCGGCTTTCGAAAGCGCTGCCCAACTGCCTGCAACTATTCAAAATTCTATTGGGAAATTGTGGTATTACGGTGACATGATATCAAATCAACAAATCCTCGCCTTCGCCTGAGCTTTTCGGTCGCGGCCCTCGCTTGCGCGGGATCAAGCGGCGGCCGAGCCGGCGCTCGAGGTCGGCGACGAAGGCGGGGCTGCCGAGTGGGCGGCCGATGCTCTCGCCGGCGCGGATGGCGGCGAGCTCCGCCTCTGTCGGCTCGGTCTCGATCAGCGCGGCGAAGTCGGGGAAGCGGTCGAGCGCCGGCGCGACGCTGGCCAGGGCGTCGTCGCGGCCGGCCAGATGCGCGGCGACGCTCGACCACGGCCAATCCGCCGCGCGCGCGACCAGCCGCGCCCGCACCGGGTTGAGCGCGACGTAACGCAGCGCCGCGGCCAGGTGTCCCTCGTCCATCGGCACGGAGGAGAAGCGCGCCTGGAACAGATGCCCGGTCTGTCGCGCCCGCGCGTTGACGAAGGCGGTGTAGCGCCGGTGCGCCTCGCCGACCGCGCGCGCCAGCCCGTCGGCGCGCGCCGGGACCATGATCAGGTGCACATGGTTGGGCATCAGGCAATAGGCCCAGACCGCGACGCCGGCCTTGCGGCAGCGCGCCGCCAGGAGATCGCGGTAGAGATCCTGGTCGCCCGGCTGGAAGAAGATCGGCGCGCGGTTGTTGCCGCGCTGGGTCACGTGATGCGGCAGGCCGGGCACGACGACGCGAGCGATGCGGGACATGACAGGGCTCCCGGACGATCGGCGCATGTGACAGGGCGCCCCAGGACAGGGCGCTCGGGCAGCCATGAAACTGGCGACAGGGAAATTCGTCAATTGATATGCTGTCACCGAAACACGTCACCGAAACCACCACCGAAACCAGCCACCGAAACCACCCGACCGGCGCCGGGTCCGCAGCACCGGCCCCGGCCATTGCCCGCGACCGCGCCCGGCGCCATGATCCTTCAGCGACCGAGTTACACGCGCGGGGCAGGCCCGCCGGAAGCAGATCCTCCAACCATGGCGAACGCCGCCGCACCCCCGGTCCCCAGCTCGGCTTCGAGCACGGCCCGCGACCTCCGCCTCGACTTCTTCCGCGGGCTGGCGCTCGCCTTCATCTTCCTCAACCACATCCCGAACAACGTCGCGAGCTGGCTGTCGCACCGCAACTACGGCTTCAGCGACGCGACCGAGATCTTCATCTTCCTGTCCGGCTACTCGGCCTGCCTGGTCTATGCGCGGGTCATGCAGGAGCGCGGCTTCCTCGTCGCCGCGGCGCGCATCCTCGGCCGCTGCTGGCAGATCTACACCGCGCACATCTTCCTCTTCGTCATCTTCGTCGCGCACATCGCCTACATGGCCGAGCGCTTCTCCAACCCGACCTATTTCGAGGAGATGAACCTCGCGCGCTTCCTGGTCGAGCCGCACGTGCTCGTGCTCCAGGCGCTGCTGCTCAAGTTCAAGCCGGTCAACATGGACGTGCTGCCGGTCTACGTCGTCCTGCTCGCCGCCTTTCCGCTCATCCTGGCGGCGCTGCGACGGGCGCCGCACGCCGTCCTCGCCGCCTCGCTGGCCCTCTACCTGGCCGCCAACGCGACCGGCCTCAACCTGCCGGCCTATCCGCGCGGCGTCTGGTTCTTCAATCCGCTGACCTGGCAGTTCCTCTTCGTCCTCGGCGCCTGGTGCGCGCTGCCCGGGCATGCGGCCTGGATCGCGCGCCTGCCCAGGCGGACGACCCTCGCCGCCTCCCTGCTTTTCCTGCTCCTGGCGTTGGCCGAGGCGGCGACCTGGCAATGGCCGGCGGTCAACTGGGTCGTGCCCGACGCGGTGGAACGGGTCCTGCTGCCGATCAGCAAGACCGACCTCGACTGGCCGCGCATCCTCCACTTCCTGGCGCTGGCCTATGCCTGCGTGCGCCTGCTGCCGCGCGAGGCGCGGGCCTGGGGGTCGCGCTGGATCGCCCCCCTCGTCTGGATGGGGCAGCAGTCCCTGCATATATTCTGCGCGGGCATCGTCCTCTCCTTCGTGGCGCATGTCGCGCTCGTCGAGGTGAGCGGCACGATGCTCGCGCAGGCGCTGGCGAGCGCCGCCGGCCTGGCCGTGCTGGTGGCTCTCGCCGCCGCGCTCAACTGGTTCAAGCAGAGCGAGCGGTCGCAGCGCCCCGCCGCAGGGCCGGGCCGCCCCTCGCCGATCACCGGGGGTGAGTGACCATGGCCGGACGACCAGCCGCAGCCGCGATCCGCATGGCAGCCCTCGCGGCATCTCTCGCGGCAAGCGCTGCCTGCCCAGCGCAAGCGCGCGACGTCGGCGCGCGCGATTGCGCGGCACCCGTCCATGCGCAGGGCACCAACGAGGCCCTGCCGAAGCTGGCGGCGAAGCTGAAGGCCGGCGGCCCGGTCGCCGTCGCGGTGGTCGGCACCAGCCGAGCGCTCCCCGGCGGCGACAGCCGCTCCGGCCGCCTGCTCGACGACCAGTTCCGCGCGGCGTGGCAGCGGACGTTCCCGCGCAGCCCCGTGGAGCTGCGCTCCCGGATCGTGCCGGAGTCCGAGGCCAGCCGCATCGTCGCGGAGGAGCTGCCCGCCGTGGCGGCGGCCGGCGCCGACCTCGTCCTCTGGCACGCCGGCGGCGCCGACGCGCGCGGCAACGAGAGCCTGAAGCGGTTCAAGAACGCGCTGACCGACGGCGTGCGGCTGCTGCGCAAGGCGGGCAGCGAGGTGCTCCTGGTGGCGCCGCGGCAGATGCCGCGCAGCGAGGGCATGGTCAACATGGAGCCCTACCAGCATTACATCGAGGCGGTCGGCGACCGGCTTGACGTCCCCGTGCTGCGGCGCCATGCCATCCTGCAGCACTGGATCGATTCCGGCATGGTGGACCTGACGCAGGCCGGCTCCCAGGCGCAGCGAGCCGAGCTGGACTTCGTCCATGCCTGCATGGGAATGCTGATCGTCGATGTCCTTGACCGCCTCGCCCGCTGACCCGCGCGCACTCGCCGTCGCCCTGCTGCTCCTCGCGGCTGCGGCCCCGGCCCTGGCGGCCGACCCGATCTGCAGCGTGCCGAGCGGCCTCGCGGCGCTGGGCGCGCCGCTGCCCGCCGTCGCGGCGCTGCGGCGCGCGCATGACGAGATCGTCATCGTCGCCTTCGGCTCCTCATCGACCCAAGGCGCCGGCGCGACCCGCCCCGACCGCACCTACCCGGCCCGGCTCGAGGGCAACCTCCGCATCCTGATGCCGGAATCGGCGGTGCGCGTGCACAACCGCGGCCGCGGCGGCGACAGCATCCCCGCCATGCTGGAGCGGCTCGACCGCGACGTGCTGTCGCTCCGCCCGCACCTCGTCGTGTGGCAGCTCGGCGTCAACGACGTCATCAACGTCAAGGGCGTGGCGCAGCTCGAGGTGCCGATCCGCGAGGGCGTCAGGCGCTTGCGCCGGGCGGGCGCCGACATCGTGCTGATGGACCTGCAGCACGCGCCCCGCGTGCTCGCCGACCATGATGCCGAGGCGATGCAGGCGCTGCTCGCCCGGATCGCCCGCGACGAGGCCGTCGGCCTGTTCAGCCGGTTCGCGGTGATGCGCCACTGGATCGCCGTCCAGGGCATCCCGCTGCGCCAGGCAGTCGACCCGGACGGGCTGCACATGACGGACTGGAGCTATGGCTGCATCGCCACCGCGCTGGCCGGGGCGATCGCGCGGGCAAGCAGCCCGCAGCGCACCGATCCCGCGCCGCGTCCCAACCCGCAGCCTTGAGCGGCAGGCACGGCCCCCCCCTGCCGACACCGTGCCATGCTGCGCTGCCGCATCGATTGGACGGCGTGTCCCGGCGGCGCGTCCTTGCGTCCCCCGCCGGGATCGCTAATCTCCCGGCTTCCGCGCCGCCGGCGCCGTTCCCTGGCGCCCCGGCCGCCACATCCCGCCCGGAGCCCCGTTCATGGCCAAGATCAAGGTGAAGACCCCGCTCGTCGAGCTCGACGGCGACGAGATGACCCGCATCATCTGGGCCTTCATCAAGGAGAAGCTGATCCTCCCCTATCTCGACGTGAAGCTCGAGTACTACGACCTCGGCGTCGAGTACCGCGACAAGACGGACGACAAGGTCACCGTCGACGCCGCCAATGCCATCAAGAAGCACGGCGTCGGCGTCAAGTGCGCGACCATCACGCCCGACGAGGGGCGCGTGAAGGAGTTCAAGCTGAAGCAGATGTGGCGGTCGCCCAACGGCACGATCCGCAACATCCTGGACGGCACGATCTTCCGCGAGCCGATCATCTGCAAGAACGTGCCGCGGCTGGTGCCCGGCTGGACGCAGCCCGTCGTCATCGGCCGCCATTCCTTCGGCGACCAGTACCGCGCCACCGACTTCAAGGTGCCCGGCGCCGGCAAGGTGACGCTGACCTTCACGCCGTCGGACGGCGGCGCGCCGATCACGCGCGAGGTGCACGAGTTCAAGGGCCCGGGCGTCGCCATGGGCATGTTCAACATCGACGAGTCGATCAGGGGATTCGCGCGCGCCTGCCTGAACTACGGCCTGCAGCGCAACTGGCCGGTCTACCTGTCGACCAAGAACACCATCCTCAAGGTCTATGACGGCCGCTTCAAGGACATCTTCGAGGAGGTGTTCAACAAGGAGTTCAAGGCCGAGTTCGACAAGCGCAAGATCGTCTACGAGCACCGCCTGATCGACGACATGGTGGCCTGCTGCCTGAAGTGGTCGGGCGGCTACGTCTGGGCCTGCAAGAACTACGACGGCGACGTGCAGTCGGACACCGTGGCGCAGGGCTTCGGCTCGCTCGGCCTGATGACATCGGTGCTGATGGCGCCGGACGGCAAGACGGTCGAGGCAGAGGCGGCGCACGGCACGGTGACGCGCCACTACCGCGAGCACCAGAAGGGCAAGG
Source organism: Alphaproteobacteria bacterium (assembly GCA_016793965.1). Taxonomy (GTDB): domain Bacteria; phylum Pseudomonadota; class Alphaproteobacteria; order JAEULF01; family JAEULF01; genus JAEULF01. The sequence goes on from JAEULF010000281.1 coordinate 6,174, forward strand.
AGACCTCGACCAACCCGATCGCGTCCATCTTCGCCTGGACGCGCGGCCTGAAGTACCGCGGCGAGTTCGACGGCACGCCGGAGGTGGTGAAGTTCGCGACGACCTTGGAGAAGGTCTGCATCGACGCCGTCGAGGCCGGCTCGATGACCAAGGACCTCGCCATCCTGATCAGCCCGGACCAGACCTGGATGACCACCACCCAGTTCCTCGACAAGCTCGACGCCGACCTGAAGAAGGCGATGAAGTGATTCCCGGGCGACCGTCCGCGCTGCCGCGCTCCTCATGGTGAGAAGGCCGCCAAGCGGCCGTCTCGAGCCATGAGGCCAGCGCCGGAACGACCGATCGGCCGAGGGCGGCGCGCAGCGATGCGCGCCGCCCTCGTGCTTCTGGCGCTCGTCGCTGCCTCTGCCGGACTCCTCGCCTATCAAGCGCTGCGCGATCCGCTCGCCGCGCTGGCGCCGGTCGGCGCGATCGGCGAGTCGATCGTGCAGGACGAGGCGCTGGTGGCGCGCAGCGACCCGCCGCTCCTCGTCCATCGCGTCGCGCTGCCGACATCGGAAGCGGGCGTCGTCCGCTTCGCCGTGCGGCGACCGGTGCAGGCGGAGGGGCATCTGCCAGTCGTCGTGCTGGCGGCCGGCCTGCGCAAGGGCCGCGACCAGGTCGCCGATGCGCCGGCCATGGGCCAGACCGCGCTGGTCGTCCTGGAGTACCCGCTGCCGCGGCGCGTCCGCGTCATCGACCTGCTCAACCCGGCGTCCCTCGTCCGCCTCTACCGCGGCGCCATGCGCGCCCCGGCGCAGCTCGCGGCCGCGGCGGCCTGGGCCCGGGCGCAGCCCTGGGCCGACCCGGATCGCGTTGTCCTGGTCGGCGCCAGCCTCGGCAGCATTGTCGCCCCGGCGGCCTGGCGCCTTGCCGACGGCATCGGCGCGCGGCCCGCCGCCGGCGCCTTCGGCTATGGCGGCGCCGACATCCAGGCGCTGGCCGAGGCCGGCCTTGCGAAAGGCACGAACCCCGTCCTGCTGTGGGGCGCCAGCCGCCTCCTCGGCACGATCCTCGCCCCGCTCGACCCGCTGCGTCACTTGCCGGCGATGCGCGGCGGCCCGTTCCTCATCCTCTCCGGGACGGCCGATGGGCTGATCCCCGAGCGGAGCGTGCGCCTGCTGGAGACGTTGACGCCGCAGCCGAAGACCATCATCGCCATGCCCGGCGGCCATGTCGGCGACGAGGCGGCGGCGACGGCAGCGGCCGTCGGCGCGCTGAAGGGGTGGCTGGTCGAGCGCGGCCTGGCGCAGGCGTGGTGAGCGGCGGACAAGGTCCTGCTCGCGCCGCACCCCCAAGCAGAGTTGATCCGCCACTCCAACGGAAGCGGCGGCACCCACTCTTGTCATCCCCGCGAAGGCGGGGATCCACCGTGCAGATACTCGTTTCAGAGAGGTCACGCATGGCTGTTGCCGAGCAACTTTACGTCAACAGCGACTCGCCCAACCATGGATCCCCGCCTTCGCGGGGATGACAGGTCAGGGTCGATGCTAGGCTGCTCGGCCATTCATTGGCGGGACAACGAAACTCTGCTCAGAAGGCGACGCTGCAGGCGCTGAACGCACGCATTCTTGTGCTTGCCCTGCTCCGGCTCCCGCTATCGCGTGAGCTGCGCGGCGCGTCGCCGGCCGCGCCCGGACCGCGATCCCGCGCCCCGCCTCGGCGCTGCCAGCCGCTCGGCGTAGTCCAGCAGCGCCGCCTCGCGCGCGCGCAGCGCGTCGGTGCCGATCAGCGCGTTGAACCGGGGGAAGTCGAGCATGCGCTTGCGGTACGCGGCCGAGGTGCCGTCGCGGACCATGACGGCGAACAGCTCCTGCAGCGCCTGCGCGATCGCGTAGGTGGCGGAGGTCGGGAAGGCGACGACGGCGTAGCCGATCTTCTGGAGCTCGGCCGCCGGCAGCAGCGGCGTGAAGCCGCCCTCCAGGTTGTTGGCGAGGCAGGGGCCGCCGGCCTCGCGCACGATCCGGCGCATCTCGGCCGCATTGCGCGGCGCCTCGACGAACAGCAGGTCGGCGCCGGCCTCGGCCGCGAGCTGCACGCGGGCGATCGCCTCGTCGAGATCGTGCGTCGCCAGCGCGTCGGTGCGCGCCATGATGACGAGGTCGCCGTCCTCGCGCGCGTCGAGCGCCGCCTTGATCTTCGCCAGCCACTCCGCGCGGGCGACCACGGCCTTGCCGGCCATGTGGCCGCAGCGTTTCGGGAACACCTGGTCCTCGATGAACAGCCCGGCGACCCCGGCGCGCTCGAAGGCGCGCACCGTGCGGCGGACGTTGGTGACGTTGCCGAAGCCGGTGTCAGCGTCGGCGAACACCGGCAACGCCGTCGCCTCGCACAGACGGGCGTAGTACTCGGCCATCTCGGTCATCGAGAGCTGCGAGGTGTCCGGCTGGCCGAGCAACGTCGCGGTCGCCGCATAGCCGCCGCTGGTCACCGCCTTGAACCCGGCCTGCTCGGCGATCCGCGCGCCGAGCGCGTCATGCACGGCCGGAAGGACGAGGATCTCGCGCGCGTTGATCAAGCGCTTGAACCGGGTGGTGCGACGCATAACTGCTCCCTGGGGAATGCACGACGCGCCAAGCTTGAGTCATCGGGCCGGCGGCCGCAAGATCGATGGCGCAACGACGTCCGGGATAGGCATCGATGCGGCCGCGGACCGCCAGAAGGCTAGGCGTCCACGCTCTCGCAGCGCTAGCGCTCCTGTGGGCGCCAAGCTCCCGCGCCGGCCCGGCGGACGGAGTCCTGTCCTTCGGCATCTACGACGTGCCGGGCTTCCATGAGGTCAGCCCCGGCGGGGCCGTGTCCGGCCGCGCGATCGCGGTCCTCGCGCGCCTCGCCGCCGGCGCGAGCCTAGAGCCGCGGTTCCGCGCCCTGCCGCGCGCCCGCATCGTCCCGGCGCTGCTCGGGGGCGAGATCGACATCTCCTTGATCGGCGAGGGCAGCCAGGGCGACGCGCCGCTGATCGGGCTGGGCCGCGCGCTGCGGCTCTCCGTCGTCGCTATCGCGCGCAAGGGCCTGCCGCTCGCGGCCGCGGACGACCTGCGCGGCTTGCGCGTCGGCGCGCGGCGCGCGACGTCGGTGCAACGCTTCGCCCCGGCCGTGCGCGACGAGGACCTCGTCGAGATCAACGACTTCACGCAGTCGGTGCGCCTCCTGGCGCGCGGGCGCGTCGATGCCCTGGTCACCACCTGCCAAGGCGTGGAGGCCGCGGCGAAGGCGGAGGGCATCGCGCGCGATGTCCTCGGTGCCTTCCTGCCTCTCGGCTCTCTGGAGGTGCACGGCTATGCGGCGCCTGGCCTGGCAGGCAGCGCCAAGCTGCGGCGGCTCGCCGCCGCCTTCGCGACCTTCGACTGGTCGCCCTTGGCTCAGGCATCATCATGGTGCGAGGAATCGCGGTCCTCGACAGGCTTAGATGCGCGTGCGGCGCGCCGAGCGCCTGCTCTTGACGGTTGAGAGCAGCCGGAGCAAGGCGCAACCCGGCCTAGCCCTTTCGCCAGAGCGCGGGGATGCGCCGGTCCGCCCGATTGCATAGGCCCAATGCAGCGTGGCCAGGCCACACGACCGCCCGTAACGTTCTCGCAACGAATGGCATTGCCGGCCGCCCGGCCGGACGCACGACCGGAGCATCGCATGGTGCGCAGGGGTACGAAGGACGAGCTGCTCTTCGCGCTGGAGATCCTCCATCGCATGCATTTCGAGGATCCGGCGATGACGGACAGGGTCAACGCCCTGGCCTACCGCGCCTACCAGGCATTGCCTTGCTTCGAGCCCGGCATGCCGCTGCTGGCGCATCTCCACTATGCCTGGGCCCCGGACGAGCGCGCGCAACCGCGGCACGCCCCGCAGGCTTCCGCCCTGGCATGACCCACGCCATGGCTATAGCGCCTTAGGCGGAAGCGGTCGGCACGCTACAATGCGGAAGGCCGGCTCGATCTCGTCGCGCTCGGCCAGGGAACCGAGTGCAATGCGCGCAGCCGCCTGGATCCTCGCATCCGCCCTGATCGTGCTGGCGCCGTCTCGCGCGTCCGCGCAGGGCGAGGTGCGGGACGTGCCGCAGCTCGCCATCGGCGTCGCTCTCGTCACGCCGTTCGGCGTCACCGCCGCGGACGGCAGCATGACCGGCATCGCCGTCGACGCGTTCCGCGACCTCGCCGCGGCCTCCGGCCTCACAGCCGCGATGCGCCCTCTGCCCTATGCCCGGATCGAGGCGGAGCTGCTGTCCGGCGCGATCGACGTCGCGGCCATGGCCGATGACGGCAAGCGCGATCCGCGCCTGGTCCACCTCGGCCGCATGACGCGGATCACGATCGCAGCCCTCGGCCGCCCCGGCCTCGCCCTGCGCTCCATCGAGGACCTGAGCGGGCTCAAGGTCGGAGCGCGGCGCGGCGGCCATCTCGAGCGCTTCGTGCCCGAGCGGATCGGGCACCAGTCGGTGATGCTGCACGATTTCGGCAGCGGCCTGCAGATGCTGTCGCGCGGTCGGCTCGATGCCCTTGTCGCCGGCTGCGCCATGCTCGAGGCGGCCGCCGGCGAACGAGGGATCGCGCGCGCCGATCTCGGTCCCCTCCTCGTCGTAGGCTCGACCGACATCCTCATCATGGCCGCGCCGCACCTGCGCGGCACGCGCAGGCTCGCGGGCCTGCGCGCTGGTCTCCAGCGGATGGACTGGACGCGGTACAAGCCGCCAGAGCCCTGGTGCGGAACGCCGGGCGGCTAACCTTCGGCACGCGCGACCAGGCAGCTGCCGCAGCGGGACGTCGATCCCCCCGGCACGCGCGCCTCAGGCCGCCCGCTTCTCGATGTCGCCGGCGATCGCGGCGAGCGCGGCATCGGCCTGGCCGACGTCCGGGCCGCCCGCCTGCGCCATCTCCGGCCGGCCGCCGCCGCCCTTGCCGCCCAGGGCCACGGAGCCGACGCGCACTAGATCGACGGCCGAGAGCGTGGCCGCCAGGTCGGCGGTGACGCCGACCACCAGCGACGCCTTGCCCTCCTCCACCGCCACCAGGGCCACCACGCCCGAGCCCAGCTTCTTCTTCAGCTCGTCCACCATGCCCTTGAGCTCGCCGGCCGGCACGCCGTCCAGCCGCTTGGCCGCGTACTTGACGCCGCGCACGGTGCGGACCTCGTCGCCGCCGCCGGTGCCGCCGACCGCGAGCCGCTTGCGCAGCTCCGCGATCTCGCGCTCGAGCTTGCGGCGCTCCTCCATGAGCGCCGCCACGCGCTCCGGCAGCTCCGCGGCCGGCGCCTTGAGCGCGGCCGCCGCCTGCTCGACCAGCGCCTCCTGCTCGCCGACATAGGCGAGCGCCGCCGCCCCGGTCAGCGCCTCGATGCGGCGCACGCCGGCGGAGACAGCGCCCTCGCCGACGATCTTGAACAGCCCGATGTCGCCGGTGCGCCGGACATGCGTTCCGCCGCACAGCTCGGTGGAGAAGTGCCCGCCGCCCGTCGCCGATTCGGCGCCGAGATCCCTAGGCCCGCCCATCGAGACCACGCGCACCTCGTCGCCGTACTTCTCGCCGAACAGCGCCAGCGCGCCGGCCTTGATCGCCTCGTCGGGCGTCATGAAGCGCGTGGTCACCTCGTCGTTGACGCGCACGCGCAGGTTCACCTCGGCCTCGACCGCCTTGATCTCCTCCGGCGCCATCGGCTTCGGGTGCGAGATGTCGAAGCGCAGGCGCTCCGGCGCCACCAGCGAGCCCTTCTGCG
>JAEULF010000283.1 GCA_016793965.1 Alphaproteobacteria bacterium
CGACGTGCAGCTCTCCCTCGCCGAGGCCGTCGCCGCGCGCAAGGAGCTGCGCGGCGAGGCGTTCAACTTCTCCTACGAGATCGACATCGAGATCATCGAGATCGTCCGCCGCATCGGCGCCCTCATGAACGTTCCGCTCGAGCCGGAGATCAAGGCCGACGCAAAAGCAGAGATCCGCTACATGGCCGTCAACGCGGACAAGGCGCGCGCCATGCTCGGATGGAAGCCGCTCTTCACCTTCGAGGACGGCCTCCTGCAATCGATCGAATGGTACAGGGCATACCTCGCCAAGCATCCGGCCTCGTAGGCCGCGCGCGCCGCGATGCACCTGGTCATCGACATCTCGGGGCACGGCCTCGGCCATGCGACCCAGGTCATGCCGGTCGCGGCCAGGCTGCAAGAGCGCCTGCCGTCGCTTCGCCTGACGCTCCGCACCGCCGTGCCCGAGGCGCATGTCCGGACCTTCGGCGCCGCCGTCGCGGAGGTCCTGCCGGCCGTGCCCGACGTCGGGCTCGCCAACCGCGACCCGATGACCGTCGACGCTGACGCCAGCGCCGAGCGCTACGCCGCACTGCACGCGGATTGGCCGGGACTGGTGGAGACGCAGGCCAAGGCGCTCGCGGCGCTGCGGCCGACGGCGATGCTCGCCAACGTGCCGCACCTCTCCATGGCCGCCGCTCGACGGGCCGGCGTGCCGGCTATCGCGCTCTCGTCGGTCAATTGGGGCGTCATCTATCGCGCGTTCTGCGGCGCCAGGCCCGAGGCCGGCCGGATCGCGGACGAGATCGAGAGCGCCTATGCCGGCGCCGATGCCTTCATTCAGGTCACCCCGCACCTGGACATGCCGTCGCTCGGCAACGCCGTCGAGGTCGGCCCGATCGGCCGGGTCGGCGCCGACCGGCGCGACGCTCTGCGCGCCGCCGTCGGCGCAGCGCCCGGTACCGACGTGGTCCTGGCCGCCTTCGGCGGCATCGCCGGCTGGCCGATCCCGGGAGCGCTCCCGGTCGCGCCGGGCATCGCTTGGATCGTCCCGGAGCGCGCCTTGGCCCGCGCCGGCGGCCCACGCGCCGACTTGCGCGCCGCCGAGGCGACAGGGCTCGCTTTCGTCGATCTCCTCGCGTCCGTCGACGTCGTCGTGACGCGCGCGGGCTACGGCACGATCGTCGAGGCTGCCCTCGCCGGCGCGCGCCTGGTCGCTGTAGCCGGCGGCGAATGGCCAGAGGAGCCCGGCCTGTTCGCTTGGGCTGCGCAGAATGCCGCGACCGTGACGATCGCCCGAGCCCGACTGCCCGGCAATGCCGGAGCTGACGGCGATCTCGTCGCCGCGATCCGGACCGCGCTCGATTGCCCGCTTCCCCCCCGCCCCCTGCCGACGGGCATAGACGCCGCAGCGGCGCACGTCGCCCGCCGCCTGGGCGCTTCCTAGCGCAGGCGGCTGGACAGGCGGCAGCGAAGGGTCTACTCCCTGCCGCCGCGGCGCGCTCCGGCGCATGCCGTTCCCGTCCTCACTCCGGCAGCCCGATCCCCTCGCGATGACCAGCGCGACCGCATCGTCACCTGGCCGGCGCTTCCTGCCCGGACCGCGCGCGGCCCTCTGGACCGGCTGGGGCTTCCTTGCTCTCGTCGCCGCTTATGCGGCCGCCCATATGGCGTTCCGCCTCGCCGCGTCGGACGTGGTGGCGGTCGACGAGGTCGTGGAGGCGGTGTTCGCGCAGCGCTTCGCCTGGGTCTACGACCCGAAGCAGCCGCCGCTCTACACCTGGTTGCTGCGGCTCGCCACGGCCGTCGCGCCGCTGCAGCACGCGCACTTCCTCGTCATCAAGTATCTCTGCCTCGCTGCAACGCTGCTCGCGTACAAGGCTGCGGCAGACCGCGTGCTCGGCGACGCCCGTCTCGCCGCCCTGGCGACGCTCTCGCTGCTGCTGCTCTATCAGATCGGCTGGAACCTGCATGAGGGCGTCACGCACACGCTGACGCTCATGGCGAGCTGCGCGCTCGGCCTCGCCGTCATCATGCGCCTGCTCGATGCGCCGCGGACGCACCTCTACGTCCTCCTCGGCGCGAGCTTCGCCCTGGGATTCTTGAGCAAGTACGGCTTCGCGACCTTCGTCGCCTGTGCCGTCGCCGCGAGCCTGGGCCAGCCGGCGGGACGGCGCTGGCTGCTCGACCCGCGCATCGCGATCACTGTCCTGATCGCCGCGTCCGGCGCCGTTCCCTACCTGGCCTGGCTCGAGCAGTCCGGCACGACGCTCGCCGCGCTCTATGCCGGCTTCGCCGGCGGCGGCGCCAGCGGCGGCAGCGTGCTGCACCGGCTCGGCCAGGCCATCGCGGCGCCGCTCGGATTCCTGGCGCCGGCCCTGCCGATCCTCCTCCTGCTCTTCCCGCGCGCCGTCCTGCCCCGCAAGAGCCCGCCGACCGTCGCGCCCGGTGTCGATCGGGAGAAGTTCCTTCGCCACTTCCTCATGGCCGCTCTGGCGATCCTCCTGGCCGGCGCGCTCGTCGGCGGCGTCAGCACGCTGAAGGAGCGGTGGATGCATCCGCTCTTCCTGCCGGCGCCGCTGTGGCTCTGGGCGCGGATAGCGCACATGCGCGAAAACCTCCCGGAGCGTCGATTGGCGGCGTTCTGGGCGGTCTTCATCGTCTCTCTTCCCGTCGTGCTCGCCTTCCGCGCCTCGGAGTTCGCGCTCGGCTCCGCCGCATGCAGCCGCTGCCGCTACGTCGTGGACTACCGGCCGCTCGTGCAGCACCTCGCCGCATCGGGCGCAGCCGGCGGGCTGGTCGTCGCGCGCGACGAGCACATCGCGGGGAACCTGCGCACGCGCTTGCCCGACGCCGACATCTTCCTGATCATCTTCCCGGCGCAGCGTCCGCCGGCGCGCGCCTACCCTCCGGACGCGCGCTGCGCGCTGGTGTGGAACACCCAGCGCCATGGCAGCGCCGTTCCGCCGGAGCTGGCGCCCTTTGCCGGCGCAAGCGCATCGCCGCCGCAAGTGGCCACGGTGACGTCAGCTCCTCGCGTGTGGTTCCCGCTGGCGCCTCAGCCCGTCTCGACCTGGGGCGTGGCGATCGCCGACATGGCAGCATGCCGCGGATGACGCCGCCCCGCTCGCTCACTTGTAGGAGCCCTCGATGCTGAGCACGCTCAAGTCCACGCTGCGCGGCAGCTTGCGCCGGCTCGGCTACGACGTCGTCGGCTACCAGCCCGACCGCGCGCCGGACTGGTGGCGGCAGTCGGCGACCTTCGCGCCGCTCTGGCAGGAGATCGAGGCGCTGACCCTCGTGCCGCCCGAGCGCTGCTTCGCGCTGCACCAGATGGCGCGCCACGCCCAACGGGTCGCCGGCGACTTCGCGGAGGTCGGCGTCTATCGCGGCGGCACCGCCCGCCTCCTCGCGCGCACCGCGCCGGACAAGCGTCTCCACCTGTTCGACACCTTCGCCGGCATGCCCGCTGTCGACGCGGCCATCGACTGGCACAAGGCAGGGGACTTCGCCGACACCTCCGCCGACGGCGTGCGTCGGGCTCTCGCCGACTGCGCGAACGTCGCGCTCCACCCCGGCCTCTTCCCCGATACGGCGGGGCCTGTCGCCGGCACCGGGTTCGCCCTTGTCCATGTCGACGTAGACATCTACTCGTCGGCGATGGCTGCGCTGGAGTTCTTCTATCCGCGCCTCGCGGCGGGCGGCGTCATGGCGTTCGACGACTACGCGCGCGCCAAGACGCGCGGCATCGCCGAGGCGCTCGATCGCTTCCTGGCCGGGAAGCGCGAGGCTCTGGTCACCTTCGCGTCGCACCAAGCGGCATTCATCAAGCTGGGCTAGGGCGACGGGGCGACCCGCGGCCGCGCCAAGCGCTCCTCGACGCAGGCCTCGACCTCATCGACCGTGATCGAGCCCATGCAGATCCGCCCGTTGTCGCACCAGCCGAGGTTGCCGCAGGGCGCGCAGCTGACGCGGTGGCAGATGACGGCGTGATGGTCGGGATAGCCGGCGAATTCCGGGAGCGTCACACCGCCCCACAGGATCACGGCATCGGTGCCCATCGCACGCGCCGTGTGCATCAATCCGCTCTCCGTGCCGAGGAAGAGGCGCGCGCGGCCGATCACGGCAGCGACCTCGCGGAACCCAGTCTTGCCGCAGAGATCCGCGGCGCCTGGGATCCGGCGCGCGTCCGCGAGCCCGACCTGGACGAGATGGTGCCCCCGCGCAGACAGGCGTGCCGCGAGCTCCGACCACCGCTCGAACGGCCAGGCGCGCAGGTCGCCGAAGAACTCCGGATTCGTCTCCGGCTCGACCACCAGGAACGGCGCACGGATTCCCGCCTCGGCCAGTAGCCTGTCCGCAGCGTCGACCTCCTCCGGCGTCAGCCAGAGGCGCGGCGTCTCGGCAGACTGCCGGGCCGAGAAGCCTCGCAGCATCGTCTGGATCGCGTGCCCGCCCGTCTTCCATACCAGGCGGTTGCCCCGCTGGCCCGCTGCATAGCTGTGGATCTCGAGGTCGAGATGCACGTAGCGCGGCCCGCCGGAGCCAGCGACAGCGCGCGCCCGCGCCAGCACCGCGCGCTCGAACGGCCGGCGCAGGCGCAGGAGCGTCAGCAAGGACCTGAACTTGCGATCGAACCAGCGGGCCGCAGCCGGCCGACGGCGCGGCGGGACGAAGGCGGCGTGCGGCGAGTGCCGCAGCACCGGATCGCCGGCAAGGTCGACGGAAGCGTCGTAGAGGCGGCCGCGCAGCAGGTCGGTCAGCTTGGGGGCGTGCACGACCGTGCAGCGGGTCCCGCTCTCCGCATGGAGATCGGCCAGCACGGCCGACCACATGAGATTGCCGCCCAGACCCATCGCGCGATCCCGCCAGCCGCCGTCTGTTGCAATGACGCGGCTGGGGTACTAGACGACGGCCAGCCTGCCGGCAAGGCGCTGCGCAGGCAGCGCAGCTCCGAGACGGCTGAGGCGCTCGGCGGGAGGCGAACGGCATGACCCAGCAATCCGGCCCGTCTCGGCTCGCAGCGCCGGACCGGGCCCGCGAAGCGTTGCCGTGGCGTTCGGCCGTCCTCGCGATCGTGATCGCGGTCGCCGGATTTGCAGGCCTCGCCTCGACCGCCAAGCATGAGCTGCCGGTCACCGATGAGACGGAGTACCTGCGCGCGGCGCACAACCTGCGCGGCCGGCTCGCCTTCTCGGGCCAGCCGCCGGACGCCGCGCCGATCCCGATGACCGAGCGCGAGCCGGCCTATCCGGCGGTACTGGCGGCGGTCAGCGTGCTCGACCCGGCCTGGGCGTCGCTTCCCTGGCACTGCGCCGACGCGCCGACGCAGGATTGCCGACCTGCCTTTCGTGTGCCGCGGGCGCTCAACAGCGCCTTCATCGCTCTCGCGGCGCTGCTGTGCTTTCGCATCGCCTGGCTCGCCAGCGGACGGCAGGCGGCGGCCTTCGTCGCTCTCCTCGTCGTCGTCGCGAACGTCGAGGCCGCGCGCTGGCGGGGGCAGATCCTGTCCGACTACTTCGCCTTGTTCCTCGCCGCGCTCTTGTCCTGGGCCCTGGTCGAGGCTGCCGTCGCGCGCCCGCGTGCGCGCATCGCCTTGCTGGCCGCTGCAGGCACCGCGCTCTGCGTCCTGATCCTGACCAAGGCCATCTTCCTCTATGCGCTCCCGGTCGCCGCCTTGGCCTGCGCATTCTGGATCTGGCGGGCGAAGGCGCGCCTCGGTGCTGTCGCCGGCGCCGCCCTGCTGCTCGCCTGCGCTGCGACGCCGGTCGGCGCCTGGATGGCGCGCAACCACGCCGCCTATGGCGCTCCGGTCGTGACGTCGATGCGCGGCTCCGTCGTGCTCTCGATCCGGGCCCTGTACAACACCATGACTTGGGAGGAGTACCGCTGCGCCGCCCTGTGGTTCATCCGCGGCGCCGGCGACAATTGGGCGCGCCTCCTGTTCCCGCCCGCCGTGACAGACCGCTTCGGCGACAAGTCCCCGCAGGCGTTCTACGTGCTGGGCCACGACGTCCACTACGGCAAGATGAAGGTGCTGACGAATGGCGGCCTGTCCGCGCCCGAGGCGGAGGCGCGGATCATGCGCGACACCCTTGCGGAAATCCTCGCCGACCTGCCGAAGCATGCGGCTGTCAGCGTGCTGTTCTTCTATCGCGGCCTCTTCATCGACGAGTTCATCGTGCTCACGTTTCCGGCGCTGCTCGTCGTGCTCTGGCGATCGCGCCGGCGGGACCAAGCGACGACCTGGCTGGCGCTCGCGGTCGGCATTTACGCAGCGCTCATCCACGGCGCCGTCGCGATCGGCATCTCGCGTTTCCTGCTTCCGGCGCTCCCGGCCCTCGCAGTCGCAGCGGGTCTGGCTTGGCCGGGCTGGGCTGCGGCAGCATGGTCGTCGATCCGCCGGCGAACACACCGCTAGGCCTATAGGGCAACGTCGTCCGGATTGCTGGCAGGCCTCGCGCTGCCCATTCGACGCTTCTCCGGTAACGCCGTCGTCATGCGCGATGAACGACGGACGCGGACGCCATTGGAGCATGATGCCCGGCTTGACGTTCATGCCGTGAACGATATAGTTTGTCCCGACTCCTGGGTGCTAGTCCTAGGGTTTCCGCGAGTCGGCTCGCGGCCTTGCCTTTGCGTGCGGCCCAGTCGCTCCGGTGTGCAATGCACCCGGAGTGCGGTAGCTTTTTTGCCCTGTCCAGCACTGTGCACGTTGCTAGCGCCGTCGCCCGCCGCCGAGGCAGCGCGGTCGACGATCCGCCGCCGCAAGCGGTGGGGCGCGCCTTCTCACTCTCACGACCTTCGAGTCCCCCACGTCAGATGCGCCAGTTCGACAGCCCTGCGATCGACCTCACCGGACAGTCCGTCCTCATCACCGGCGGCACGGGATCGTTCGGCCAAGCGATGGTGAAGCGGCTGCTCGACGGACCGATGCCGCGCCGTGTCATCGTTTTCTCGCGCGACGAGATGAAGCAGCACCAGATGGCGGAGATTTTCCCCGACAGCCTCTTCCCCTGCATGCGGTACTTCATCGGCGACGTGCGCGACGTCAACCGGCTCGACTTGGCCATGCGCGAGGTAGACGTCGTGATCCACGCCGCCGCCCTGAAGATCGTGCCGACGGCGGAGTACAACCCGTTCGAGTGCGTGCTCACGAACGTCCATGGCGCCGAGAACATCGTCCGGGCGGCGCTGCGCAGCAACGTGCGCAACGTCATCGCGCTGTCGACCGACAAGGCCGCCAACCCGATCAACCTCTATGGCGCCACCAAGCTCGCCTCGGACAAGATCTTCGTCGCGGCGAACAACCTCTCGGGCGACCGCGGACCGCGCTTCGGCGTCGTGCGCTACGGCAACGTCATCGGCTCGCGCGGCAGCGTCGTGCCGTATTTCCAGAGGCTTGTCGCGCAAGGCGTCAAGGAGCTGCCGATCACGGACCCGCGCATGACCCGCTTCTGGATCACGCTCGAGCAGGGGGTCAACTTCGTCCTCTCCTGCCTTGCCATGATGAGCGGCGGCGAAATCTTCGTGCCGAAGATCCCGACGACGCGGATCGTCGACCTGGCGCATGCGCTCGCACCCGATCTCGGCCAAAAGATCGTCGGCATCCGCCCGGGCGAGAAGCTGCACGAGGTGATGATCACCGAGGACGACGCGCGCATGACTTACGACGCCGGCGACCGCTACGTCGTGACGCCCTTCTCGCCCGGATTCGACCTGCAAGGCCTGCTCGCGCGCGGCGCCAAGCCGGTTCCGGAGACATTCCGCTACGGCAGCGATAGCGACGCCGAGCGCCTGGACGTCGCCGGCATCCGCAAGCTGCTGGGAGCGGCAGCGGCGTGACCGGCATGCCGGCCGCGTTCCTCCCTTACGGCAGGCAGGCGATCGACGACGACGACGTCGCCGCCGTGGCCGCCGCGCTGCGCGGCGAGATGCTCACGACCGGGCCCCTCGTCGACACGTTCGAGGCAGAGTTCGCGCGCGCCGTCGGGGCCGAGCATGCCGTCGTCTGCAACAGCGGCACCGCAGCCCTGCATCTCGCAACCCTGGCGCTCGGACTCGGCCCCGGCGACGTGGCAATCGTTCCGAGCGTGACCTTCCTGGCGACGGCAAACTGCGCGCGCTATGTCGGCGCCGAGGTCGAGTTCGCCGACGTGGACGCGGACACCGGCCTTCTGGGCCCTCGCCAGCTCGAGGAGGCGATCGCGCGCGCCGCGCGACGCGGGCGACCGCGCATGGTGCTTCCCGTGCACCTCAACGGCCAGGCGGCTACGCTCGGAGAGGTCGCCGCGATCGCGCGGCGCAACGGAATGACGGTGGTCGAGGACGCCTGCCACGCGCTCGGCGTCGACAAGGTCGGCAGCTGCGCGCATGCCGACGCCATCGCGTTCTCGACGCACCCGGTGAAGGCGATCGCCACCGGCGAGGGCGGCGTGCTGACCTGCGCCGACGGCGGCGTCGCCGCGCGGGCGCGCGTGCTGCGCTCGCACGGCATGGTGCGCGAGCCGGCGGAGTTCGTGCACCGCGATGCAGGGTTCGAGGACGGCCAGGCGAACCCCTGGTACTACGAGATGCAGGAGCCCGGCTGGAACTACCGCCTGCCCGACGTGCTCTGCGCGCTCGGCATCAGCCAGCTCGCCAAGCTCGGAGCCTTCCACGCCAAGCGCTGCGCCCTCGCGGACCACTACGACGCCGCGCTGGCGCCGCTCGCCAACGTCCTGCGCCCCGTGCCGCGCACCGCGCCCGCGGCGCATGGCTGGCATCTCTACGTCGTGCTGATCGACTTCGACCGGATCGGGGTCCGGAGAGGCGAGGTGATGCGCCGGCTGCGCGCGCGCGGGATCGGCACGCAGGTGCACTATCAGCCCGTCCATAGGCA
>JAEULF010000313.1 GCA_016793965.1 Alphaproteobacteria bacterium
TTCGGCCCGCGTTTCGAGCAGCGTTTCGCTTGGTCTGACCTGCCGAGCTACGTCCTGGCCGAGCGCCATCCGGGCGCGCTCCTCGTCGCGAAGCGGCACTTCCTCCTGCAGCTGCCGCATATCGGCAGCGTTGCGATCAACGAGGTCGAGCGGCGCGATCCCGCGTTCACGCGCTTTGCCGAGGCCGTCATGGCTGCCATCGGCGCGCTGCCGGAGCAGCAGCGCCCGCGTCGCCGCGAGTACCTTTCCCAGACCCATGGCGGCCAGATCGGCGTCATCGCCATCGGCGCCGGCCTATGCGTCCTGCTCTTCGCGGACGAGAAGCTCGGGATACAGCAGGCGCTCGGATCGGCCGGCTATGCCGGGTCCTTTCTCGCGCTGGCTGCGGCCTTCATGGTGCTGATGTACTGGCGGCGGTAGCGCCGCCCGGCGCCCCGGCCGCTCGGGTGCCGTCGCCTAAGTTCCGTCGGCGCCGAGGAACGCCCGCGTTTTCTCGGTCGCCTCAGCGAGGCCGCAGCGCTCGACTGGCACGCCCTCCGGAAAGGCCGTGAGCAGGCGAGTCGGCATCATGGGGTCCAGGAGGACGAAGACGCCGATGTCGTCGGCGCGGCGGATGAGCCGGCCGAAGGCCTGCTTCAGGCGCAGCCGCGTGATCATGTCGTCATAGCCCTTGGGGCCGCCGGCCTCGCTCGGATGCGCCTGCCGCCGGGCGCGGTGCAGGATGTCCGGCCGCGGCCAGGGCACCCGGTCGAAGACGATCAGCCGAAGGCTGCGGCCCGGCACGTCGACGCCGTCGCGCAGCGCATCGGTGCCGAGCAGGCAGGCATCCTCGTCGGCGCGGAAGATGTCGACCAGCGTGCCGGTGTCGATGGCGTCGACATGCTGGGCAAGCAGCGGGATCCCGGCCTCCTCGAGGGCGCCGCTGATCCTGCCGTGCACGGCCCTCAGGCGCTGTATGGCCGTGAACAGGCCGAGGCCGCCGCCGCGCGCGGCCAGGAAGAGCGTCCGGTACGCTGCTGCGACTTGGTCGAGTTCGTCCTTGCGCACGTCCTTCACCACGAAGACGCGCGTGCGCGCCGGGTAGTCGAAGGGCGATGGGACCGCGACCCGGACCGCGGGCAGCGGGAGATGGCGCGACCCGGCGCGCGCCTCTGCCGTCAGCCAGTCGGCGGCAAGGTCGCCGCTGCTGTCGGTCAGCGTCGCCGAAGTGACGAGGATGCCGTGCGCCTTGCGCGCGACCAGGTCGGCGAAGGGCAGCATCGGGTCGATCCAGTGACGGTGCATTCCGACGTCGACGTCGCGCCCGTCGATGCGCTCGACGGCCATCCAGTCGACGAAGGCCGGGTCGGTCTGGCCCGCGAGGCTCTGCAGCATCGAGCGCCAGCCGCCGATCTCGACCTCGGCGCGCCGGAGGATGCCGCGCACGACGGACTCGATGCGGGCGCGCTGCTGGCTTTCCAGGCGCTCTGCTTCATCGTCGAGCTGCGCCTTCAGCCGCTCGGCCAGAGCGATGAGGGGACGGGAGAGCCGCTCCAGCGCGGCGTCGAGGAATCGCGCCGCCTCGGCGACGCCGTCGCCGAGCGGCCGCGTGTCGCACTCCAGGCCGTAAGGCGCATGCGCCGAGTCGCTGCGCGCGTAGACCTGGCGCCGCACGCGCGCCAGGAAGAGCTCCGCCTGGCCGCCCGGCGCGTCGATGCCGGCATCCGGGGCCGCCCCGAGCCCTCCTGGCTCGGTCGGGCCGTCGCGCAGCCTGCCGAGCCATCCCTCCGTCGGCAGGCAGCGCGCGGCCTTGAGGGCGGCATCGAGATGCGCTTGCGCCTCGGGATCGTCGGCGACCAGGTCCTCGACGCGCCGGCGCAAGCCGCGCGCACGGCTGCGGGCGCCGCCGGCGCCGCGCGCGTCGGCGCCGAGCAGCCAGCGTGCCAGGTCGACCGTCTCCTGGCCGGTCAGGTGGCCCGAGAACGCCCCGTCCGCCGCCTCAAAGAGGTGATGGCCCTCGTCGAACACGTAGCGCGTGGGGACGTGGGCATCGTCCAGGCCGCCAAGCGCTGCCTGGACCAGGACGAGCGCGTGGTTGGCGACGACGATGTCGGCGCGCCGCGCGCGCCGGATCGAGCGCTCGATGAAGCAGCGGTGATAATGGCTGCATGCGGAGTAGATGCATTCGCCGCGCCGATCCGCGAGGCCCATCGTCCGGTTGCGGCCGATCAGGTCGGACAGCCAGCCCGGGAAATCTCCGCCCGTCAGGGCTCCGTCGCGCGTTGCGCCTGCCCAGCGCCCCATCAAGCCGAGCGCGATCGCGTCCGGGTTGACGATGCCGCCCATCTGGCCGAGCGACTGCGTCATCGCTTCCTCGAGATTGAGCACGCAGAGGTAGTTCTCGCGCCCCTTGCGCAGCACGACGCGGCGCGCCTTCTCGACCGGATCGGGGTAGAGCCGATCGAGCTCTCCGTCGATCTGGTGCTGCAGGTTACGCGTGTAGGTCGAGACCCAGACCGGCCCCTTGTTGCGCTCGGCCCAGAGCGACGCGGGCGCCACGTAGCCCAGCGTCTTGCCGACGCCGGTGCCCGCCTCCGCGAGCACGAGATGCGGGGCGTCGGGCAGGTCGCGCGGCGCGAACGCGGCCGTCGCTGCCGAGGCATAATCCGCCTGGCTCGGTCGCTGCTCGGCCGCGCTGCCGAGCAGCGCTCCGAGGCGGCTCCGCGCCTCGCTCGGGTCCACGGGCAGGCTGGACGGCGCCGGCGGCGGGGCCTCTTCGGTCCATTCCTGCAGGCGGTCCCAGACGGCGACGGCACTGCGCACGGCCCGGACCGTCAGGGTGCTGCCGGGCTCGCCGTCGGCTTCGCTGCCCCTGGCGCCGCCCCCGGCGCCGCCCCCGTGGCCGAGGGTCGCGAGCACGCTCGGACCCCAAGCCCATCCTGCCCGCGCCATCGCTGCCGCGATTCCCGGAACGGCATCCCGCTCCGCCGGCCCGCGCTCCATGTCGCCCGAGCGGAGGTCCTCGAGCAGGAGCGCGGTCGCGTCGAGGAGGAGCGTCGCGTCGCGCGCGATGGAGGGCGGGTCGTCCGGCCCTGCGAGGCCGAGCGCGATCGCGATGCCGCGCGGCGTCGGCAGCGCGAATCGGGCAGGCTGGACGAAGGCCCAAAGCTCAAGGACATCGAGAGCGGGGAACCGGTCGATGCCGAGTCGACGGGCCGCTTGCGGCATGTGGCAGACGATCGGCAGGTGCGGCTCCCCGCTGCCGGCCGCGGTCGCCGGTCGCGAAAGGCGCGCTCCGGCCGCCTTGTGCGAGAGCTGCTCTATCGATCCATCGGGCCAGAGCCATGCGGCGCTGCGGTGCCCGGCAACGAGAACCGGGGCATCCGGTAGGCGAGGGCTGGCAGGGGAGCGACGCGCGAGGGCCATTGCTCGCTCTTAGCGGCAATCCGGCGCGGGATCGAGAGCGAGCGGCGCCAGCGCGCCTCAGAGCCGCTTCGTGATGCAGGGCCGACCGACTGACACCAGGCGCGCGCAAGCCTGCTCGGCGAGCTTGCTGGACAGGCTGCGGCCATAAAGCTCGATGACGGTGCGCTTGCCCGGCGCCTTGACGTACTTGAAGTAGGAGCGGTCCTGCCGCACGAGGTCGCCGACGGCCGAGCGCGCGTCGGTCCATGCGAGGTTCGCTGCCATCTGCGACGGATAGGTGCCCAGGAAGATGGCGTTGGGCGGGCCGGACTCCTTGGCGTCGATCGGCCGGAGGGCCACGATGGTGCGCTCGGGGTATCGCAGGTGCGCGCCGGTCGCCGAGTCGACGATCGAGCTGATCAGGCCCCCCATGATCATGGCGAAGACCGTCGTGTCCGGGGTGATCGACTTCACCACGGCGGTCCCGGCCGCGAATCCGTCCTTGAAGCACGTGACCTCGATGTCCTGCCAATCCTTGTCGACCGTGAGCTGCCCCGGGGTCGTCACCGATCCGACTGTGCTGCCCGCGCGCTTCATCTCGCAGCGCGCCTCAGGCGGATCCGATTCGATCTTGATGACCTGGGTGACGCCGTCGATGATGGTCGCGCAACCGGCCAGTGCCGTCGCGGCGACGATCGAAGCGGCGACCAGGACGTTCAGATTGCGCGCCATTCGACCTCCTACGCGTGACCGCAAGAACGCTCCACCTGGCACCCGAGGTTCGGGTGGGAGCGATCCGCAGCGGAGCAAGCGGCCGTCGCGGGGCATTCCTGGTCACAAAAGCGAAACACGTCTAGAATCTGTTAATTCTCGTCCGGAACGAGGGCGAATCCTTGGCAGACACCCACGCAGCCGAGCCGCCGCTTCCTTGGCAGGAAGGCCTCGGCGCCGCGTCGCGGCACTTGATCCCGCCCGAGGTGCTGCGTGCGCTGAGCAAGCGGTCCGACCTCTCGGGCGCGCTGCAGCTTGCGATCCATGTGGCGTTGATCGGCGCCGGCGCGACGGCGATCTGGGCGGCTCTCGGCTCCTGGCTCGTCGTTCCGGCCATGGTCGCCCAGGGAATCGCGATCGGCGCCCTGTTCACGGCGATGCACGAGTGCGTGCACTACACCGCATTCGCCAGCCGGAGGGCGAACGAGGTCGTCGCATGGATCGCGGGCGCGGCGCAGATGTTCGACGCGGCGTTCTACAGGCAGTATCACCTCGCGCATCATCGGTGGTGCCAGGATCCCGCGCACGATCCCGAACTGCGCGCGCCGCCGCCGACGTCTCTTGCCGGCTATCTTCTGCGGGTCACGGGTGCACTTTTCTGGAGGAACAGGGTGCGCCAGTCTTGGTCGCTGGCCCTCGGGCGGTTCGACGGCATGGACTACGTCGGGCATGCCCACCGCCGCGGCGTGGTCCGGTCGGTGCGCGCTATGCTCGCTCTCTATGCGTGCGTGGCGGTCGCGTCGGTCGTCGCCGGCGCCCCGGAGGCGCTGATCTACTGGGTCGTTCCGGCCGTGCTCGGGCAGCCGTTCCTGGTCGCCTACCGGCTATGCGAGCACACGGGCTGCGCGGCTGAGCCCAACCCGATGGTCAACACCCGGACGACGCTGGCCTCCTGGCCGGTGCGGCTGCTCATGTGGAACATGCCGTTTCACGCCGAGCACCATCTCTATCCGTCGATCCCCTTCCACGCCCTGCCGCGTGCGCACCGCGCGCTCCGACCGCATCTCCGGTGCCTTGCGAATGGCTACATCGAGACGAGCCTGGCGATCGCGCGAGGAGCGCCGGCGTGGCTCGCATGACAGGCTTCCCCGCATGACGGATTTCCAGGTTTTCGAGTGCGGCGACGTCGTCCTGCAATCCGGGATGACCCTGCGGCGCGCGCGCCTTGCCTACAAGACCTATGGTCGGCTTGCCCCTGACAAGCGCAACGTCATCGTCTACCCGACCTCCTACGGCGCGCAGCATTGGGATACCGAATGGCTGGTCGGTCCCGGCCGGATTCTCGACACCGACCGCTGGTTCGTCGTAGTCCCCAACATGTTCGGAAACGGCGTGTCGTCGAGCCCGTCGAGCGCCGAGATGCCGCAGGATCGCGACCGCTGGCCGCGCTGCACCCTCTACGACAACGTGGTCCAGCAGCGCCGCTTGCTCCGCGAGGCCCTCGGCATCGACCGGGTCGCTCTGGTCTATGGCTGGTCGATGGGCGGCCAGCAGGCCTTTCATTGGGGCGCGTTGTTCCCCGGCGCCGTCGAGCGGATCTGCGTCGTCTGCGGGTCCGCGAAGACGAGCCCGCACAACTTCGTCTTTCTCGAGGGCGTGAAGGCGGCCCTGACGGCCGATCCGGCATGGCGGGACGGATGGTTCGCGGAGAAGCCGATCCGCGGCCTGCGCGCGATGAGCCGAGTCTACGCCGGTTGGGCCCTCTCGCAGGCGTTCTACCGCGAGGAGCTCTGGCGGAGCACGGGGCACGCGTCGCTCGAGGACTTCATCGTGTCGAGCTGGGAAGGGACCTTCCTCAAGCGCGACGCCAACAACCTGCTCGCGATGCTCTGGTCATGGCAGAACGCCGACGTGAGCGCGAACGATCTCTACCGCGGCGACCTGGCGGCGGCGCTGGGCGCCGTCACGGCACGGGCGCTCGTCATGCCTGGCGCGACCGATCTCTACTTCACCGTCGAGGACAATCGGCGCGAGGTCGCCCTGATGCGACATGCCGAGCTGCTCCCCATCCCGTCGAACTGGGGCCATCGTGCCGGCAATCCGGTCCACAATCCCGAGGACGCCGCATTCATTGCCGCAGCGGTCAGGCAATTGCTGGAAGAGTGATCGCCGTCCGTTGAGCCGAGGAGACCTGCCATTGCTCTGCACCCGGATCCCTCGGCCGCCCGACTTCGCGACATGGCATCCGAAGGTTCAAGCGGCCTTCGACTACTGGACGGAGATCCAGCCCGGGTCCGGCTTGGCCGGCCGGCAGCACATCGACCCTGCGCGCATCGTGCCCCTGCTGCCCAATGTCTATCTGTTGGACGTGCTGAGGGGTGCGCGCCTGGACTATCGCTATCGGATCTTCGGCACCGAGCTCGTCAACCGCGTCGGCCGAGACCTCACCGGTCGCCGGTTGAGCGAGATCGGCCTGCCGACGGAGATCGAGCAAGTGCTCGCACGCTTGGTCGAGCACGGCGGGTACGATTGGCGCCGGGGCCCGCCGATCAATCCAGCGCTGCCGAAGTACCTCACGCTGGAGCGCATCGCGCTCCCGCTGGCCCGCGACGGCAGCACGGTCGACATGCTGTTCGGGGTCTCCGTGTTCGTCAGCGCGGAATGAGCTGCGCGCTAAGCCAGAAAAGAAATGCCGGCGTCGCAGGGCGGCGCCGGCTCTAGTCTGACGACCGCCGGGAGAGGAAGCGGTCGCCGTTGTGTTCAGGTAAGCAAGAGGTGTGCCAACTCAGTTCCGAACAGGCGTGGCCTGAAGGTTCTCCTTGGCGCTGAACTCTGCCGCGGCGCTGCGCGCCGAATCTGCTGAGGCGTAGCCGCCGATCCGGACCCGGAAGACGTTTCCGCCGGCGACGACGCGGGGCTGGTAGCCGCGCGACCGCAGCACCGCAGCCATTTGCTCCGCATTTTGCTTCTCGCGATAGGCGCCGACCTGCAACGCGTAGGAGCCGTTCGTCGCAGGTCCGGAGGATGCCATGGCACGGCTGCGTCGCGGCTGCGACCGCGCCTGCGGTGCCTCGGTCGGCTCGTCGTCGTCGCTGGCTGCGGGAACCTGGTCGCCGGCAGCCTGGGCAGTGCCCTCCCGTTGCGGCAGCACGTCCGACGCCGAAGGCATCGGTGGCGCGGCTGCCGAGCGCATTCCCGAATAGCCGCCCATGAGAGCCTGCGACGGCGAAAGGTCTCCGCTTGCCGTGGCGACGGGCGAAGCAGATCGTCCCGCCGCGATCGGGGCATTGCTGTAGTCGCCCATCAGCGCGCCGCCGCTGGCGGCGCGCGACTGTGCCGGGGCGCCGGGAACATAGGCGCCGGCATAGGCCGGGGCCGTCGGAGCCGTCGTCTCGGACGCCATCTGCGAGGCCGGGGGCTGGAGCATGGGGCCTCGCGGGCCGGAAGCTTCCGGCGGAGCGACGCCGAGCAGTGCCGCATTGCCGGAAACCGGCAGGCTGCCGGCAGCCGTTGCCGGGAAGCCCCCATCGGCGTTCATCGCCACGGCGATCTCGGCCGGATAGCCCGAACTGGACGTCGGCTTCTGGTCCGAGAACCCGAGGAAGTACGAAATGTCGGAGAACACGCCGCCGCCGGCCTGACCAGGGGCAATGGTGGCGACGCCGTCCCGAAATCCGGGCTTCCGGCAGTGGACCGTGAGCGCGCCGCCGCCCGGTCGAAGGGTCACGGCTCCCGGCGTCGAAGGAACGCTGTACCGATTGCCTGCCTGGTCGGCTAGCTCGCATGCGGCGCCGTTGGCGCCTGGCGCGACGACGGCGACGCGATCGCCGCCATGGAGCGGTTGGACGGATTCGCAGGCTGTCGCGAGGGCAGCGATGCCGGCACAGACGACGACAAGGGCAGCTTTGCTCGTACGGCGCAGCGGCGGCAGCGTCCTGGCGTCGTGCTCGGGTGCGATGAGCGGCATGGCGACCTCAAGGAAGTCCTTGCCGGAACGAGCCGATCCCGAACCGGCGCGCCCAGGGGTGGGCGCCTTGGGGCGTCAGGGCCAGCCGCGCGGTGCGGATATGGACTCGACGCTCGCCGATCATCGCGTGTTAAGGTTAATGAAATCTCACTGCTGTGCAAGTACCCTTCTGAACTAGCCTTTGGCATTTATTCGCCTGCTGACGAGAACGCTTGGAATGAAGCAAGACGATGCGGGAATCGATGCGCTGGTTTCGGCGCTGGTGACCGGCGATCGTCGGGCGTGGAGCCGGTTTCTCGACCAATGGGGCGCAGTGATCCACGGTGCCGTCAGGAGGCGCCTTGCTGCGCTGGGCGCGTCTCCGGCCGACCTGGCGGCGCGCGCCGATGACGCGGTGCAGGACGCGCTCATGCGGTTGTGCCGCGACGACTTCGCGGTCCTTCGCGCCTACGATTCGCGCCGCGCCCGGTTCCAGACCTACATTGCGCTGGTCGCTGAGAGCGCGGCGCTCGATCACGATCGCCGTCAACGGCGCTGGGAACTGACGGGAACGGCCGGCAACCGGTCGCGCGGCGTGCCGATCGACGACGTCGCCCCGGATCGCCTTGCTGCGCCGGCGGCCGAGGCAGACGACGCTGCCCCCGTCGAGCTCCCGCCCGGCCTGCTGTCCCCGCGCCAGCAGCTTGTGCTGCGCATGCTGGTCGACCGCGACATGGACGTCGCTGAGGTGGCAGCGGCGCTCGGGATCGAGCCGCAGACCGTACGGAGCATGAAGCACAAGGCAGTTGCCAAGTTGCGCGATCACTTCCGAGCCGGTGCAGAGGCGGCCGGGGATGATCGCGACGCTGCGCGGCGTATAGCGGGAGAGGACGACAGCCAATGACCGACCGCAAGGGCACACCAGGCGACGACAGTGATGCAGCGATCCGCGCCCTCTGGGCGCGGTCGGGGAAGCCGCGCCCTGTTGCTGGATCGCTCACAGCGGAGGAGCATGCGCTCCTGGCCGCATGGATCGAGGGCGCCCTTCCGGAAGCCGAGGCTGGCCTCATCGAGGCGAAGCTCGCTGCCGATCCTGGGCTGCTCGACGTGGCGCTGGGCTTGCGGGCCGCCAGGCCTGCACCGGCTTCGGTCGGGCCACGCTTGCGGCGACGCCTTGATGCGGCTCTGACTTTGACCCCGACCGCGGCCGGGGGCCGAGCCATGCCACGGCCCGCCGAATGGCTGGGCCGCGCAGCCGCCGCGCTGCTGATCATGTCTGCGTCCGTTGGCGCCACCGTCGGCAGCTACATGCTGGGCGCCGAGACGTCCCGAGCGGCCGTCGCCGCGATGGTCGAGGATCCGCTCGGCCTCAACCGGCTGCTTGAGCCCGCGGGCTTCGTCCGGGAGGACGACACATGATCGGCCGCGTCATGGGTTGGCTCTCCGGGCGCCCAAGGCTCGCCTGGGCCCTGTTCGGCGTGTCGCTCCTTGCCAATGTCGCCTTCGTCGCGGGTTTCATCGAAGCCAGGTCGCGCCAGGGCACCGAGACCCCGCTGCTCGCTGAGCATCGAGCTCTTGGCTTCGCGCGGCAACTCGATCTCTCGCCAGAGCAGGCGCGCCGGTTGTCTGAGATGTCGCGACAGGCGTCCGATGAGCGGCAACGCGACATGGCCCGACAGCTCGACCTGGATGCCGAGGCAACGGCCCGGTTCATTGAGCTCGGCCGGTCGATCCGCGAGAGGATGCGCGGCAACGCCTCCGAGATGCGCGCCGCGCGCCGTGCGGTGTCGCAGGCGATGCTGGCAGACCCGCAAGACCCTGCTGCCGTCGATCGGGCCTTGGCCGAGACCGAGCGGTTGCGCTCGGACATCGGCCGCGCCATCGCCCGCGATGTCGGAGTCTTCGCGCGCAGCCTGAGCTCCGACCAGCGGCGCCGGTTGCGCGACGTCGCCGAGCGCCGCGGCTTCTGGGTGGCGCGCTAGGCCTGGATGATCCTGGAGCGCTAGAGCTCGCGAACCGTCCGCGGCTCGCGAGAAAGTGCTCTAGCGCGGCCGGTACCAGCGCCCGTCCGGGCCCTCGCACATCAGCACGACCGCGTC
>JAEULF010000378.1 GCA_016793965.1 Alphaproteobacteria bacterium
TCTCGCCGTCCAGCACGATGTCGAAATGCGCGTAGAAGGACGCGACCTCGAACACCTCCGCCATGGCGAGCTTCATCTCGGCGGCGAGCGCCTGGAGGTGGCGCGCGGCGAGATGGCCGTAGCGGTCCTGGACCAAGTGCAGGTGCTCGATGAGCAGCGCCCGCCCGCGCGGCCGGTCGCCGAGCAGCGCCCGGACCTCGGCCAGCGCCTCGGGCTCGAGCTGCCGGCCCTTGTTGAAGCGCGGCGCCTTGCGCCGGCCGGAGCCCGGATGGATGCGGCGCGCCGGGAATGCCGCGTCTGCGCCGTCGCCGTGGCCCTCGATCGGGCGGATATCGTCCATTCTGCCGTGTTCCTTCCCGGTGCCCTGGGCAAAAGCGGGAAAGCAAAGCGCCGCCAGGGGAGGGCTGGCAAATCGGTTCGCTCAATTGTGCAATAGCAGCAATCGATCAACCGACCAGGCGGGCGGCCTCTTGCGCCACGGCGGCCAGCGCCGCTGCCATAGGGCTCGGCGGGTCCTGGTCGGCGGTGACCAGGCCCACCGGCTGCACCGCCAGCGTGTCGGCGGCGCCGGTCAATGCCAGGGCGCGCAGTCCGTGGGCGATGCCCGGCTCAGCCGCGAGGATCGCCGGCACGACCGCGGCCCAGCAGCCGGTGCGGACATGCGTCGCGGTCAGCCATAGCGCGTCGGTGACGATGCCGGGCGCCACCGGTCGGCCGACGCTGGCGAAGATCTCGTCGACGATGCGGCGGTTCTGCATGTCCGGCGTCAGCAGGCAGAGCGGCAAATCGGCCGCCTCGCGCCAATCGATCGCATCGCGTCCCTTGAGCAGGCCGGAGAGCCGGCCGTCGACCGGCGCCAGCAGCACGTAGCGCTCGTCATAGAGCCTGAGCCGCCGCACGTTGTGCAGCGGCTCGTGCTCCAGATAGGTGAGGCCGGCCTGCAGCTCAAAGGCGTCGAGGCCGCGCTGGATCTCGCGCGAGCTCATGGAGAGCACGGTCAGCGCCACGTTGGGGTGGCGCTCGGCGAAGGTGGCGGTCAGGCCGGCGACCATCGGCAGCACCGTCGGGATGGCGCCGAGCGCCAGGCTGCCGGTCAGGTCGCGGCGCATGGCGCCGAGGTCCTGGGCCATGGCGTCGCAGTCGGCGACGATGCGCCGTGCGCGCTCGAGCACGCGCTCGCCTTCCGGCGTGAACCCCATGAAGCGCTGGCCGCGCTCGACCAGCGCCACGCCGAGCTCGTCCTCGAGCTGGCGGATGCGCGCGGAGAGCGTCGGCTGCGAGATGGCGCAGGCGGCGGCGGCGCGCGCGAAGTGGCGTTCGCGCGAGAGCGCCAGGAGATAGCGGAGCTGGCGGATGTCCATGGCGCAATCCTAGCGTAGCGCGGCGCGCGATGCCTCTGGCCGCGGTTGGCGCCGCCGCTCGCTCACCTAGCGGCGCGCCGGCTTCGGCGCCGCCTCCATGATCAGCTTCAGCAGTCTCTCCTCGCCCTTCTCCGGCAAGCGATCCGCGGCGAGGTGGGAGACCACCAGGCCGCGGCTCGGCGCCACCATCAGGAACTGCCCGCCGAAGCCGCGCGCGGAATAGGTGCCAGGCCCGACTTTCACGTTGCGGTGCATGTCCGCCTTCGACGGCCACCACATGTAGCCGTAGCCGATCCCTGGCCCGGCGTCGGACAGGGGCTGCGTGCTCTCGGCGACCCAAGCAGCCGGCACGACCTGCCGTCCCTCCCAGCGGCCGCCGTTCAGATAGAGCCAGCCGAAGCGCGCGAGGTCGCGGGCGCTGAAGTCCATGTGGTAGGCCGGGTGCACGGAGACGCGCGACAGCACGGACTTGCCGTCGGCCGCCGTGAAGTCCTGCATGCCGATCGGCCGGGCGATGCGCCGCTCCACCGCGGCGAAGATGTCCTCGCCGGCCAGCGTGCGGTAGATCGTGCCGAGGACGTTGAAGTCCCAGTTGTTGTAGTACCAGAACGTGCCGGGCGCGTGGCTGCCGCGCTCCGGGCGGCGCTCCTTCATGCTTTGCGGCTCGGCGGCCGCCTCGTGATAGACGCCCGAGCGCGCCCTCAGGAGGTCGCGCACTGTCGCCGTCTTCTCCGCCTCGGTGAGGCGCGGCGGCTTGTCGTCGATGCCGAGGTCGCGCAGCGTGCGCGCGAGGTCGATCCTGCCCTCGGCGACGGCGATGCCGTAGAGGGCGCTCAGGACGCTCTTGCGCACCGAGTTGACGCGCACCCGCCGCGCCACGTCGCCCCAGGACGCGATCGCGCGGCCCTCGGCGACGATCAGGACGGCGGTGGAGCCGATCTCCCGCGCGAAAGCCTCGGCCAGCTTGAGCTTGGCCGGCGACCACCCGGCCGCGGCCGGATCGGCGCCCTGCCACTCGCGCGCCGGGAAGACCGGCTCGGCTGCCGCCGCGGGCTCGGTCGCGAGAGCGGCGACTGCGCATGCTGCGACGACCAACGCGCGCAAGCCGGCTGCGGCGCCGGTGCCCGATCGCCGCGGCGAGGGAGCGGAATGAGCAGGCATGGCAGGATCTCCTCGGCGTCGGCGCGCGGAGGCATGCCCTCGCGCGATGGCTCGTGCGGCAGGAGTATGGCCGGAATCGCCGAACTCTGCTCTGCTCGCGACGGGACGAAGCGGCGCGTCAGTGACGAGCGCCGTGGGACAACTGCCGACGAGGGAGGCTCGCCATGCTTTTCCGATGCTCATGCCACGCGACGGCCGAGGCCGGTCGCCGCGGATTCTTGAAGCTGGCCGCCCTGGGCGCCGCGATAGCGGTTCCCATGGCTGTCTCGGGCTCGATGCTGCCGACTCCGGCGCGCGCCGCAGGCGATACCGAGGCGCTGCTGCTCTCCTGCATGGACTACCGGCTGACCGACGACATCGTGCGCTACATGGGCCGGCGCAAGCTGACCGACAAGTACGACCATGTGGTGCTCGCCGGCGCCTCGCTCGGCGCGCTCACGGACAAGTACCCGAATTGGGGCAAGACCTTCTGGGACCATTTGGAGGTCGCGATCCAGCTGCACCACATCCACAAGGTGATCGTGCTCGATCACCGCGACTGCGGCGCCTACAAGGTGTTCCTCGGCCCCGATGCCGTGAAGGACGCGGCGACCGAGCGGTCAGCGCACGAGAAGCAGCTCAAGGCGCTCGGCGCGGAGATCAAGCAGAAGCACCCGAAGCTGGCGACCGAGCTGCTGCTGATGAGCCTCGACGGCAAGGTCGAGCTGATCAGCTGAGACGATTCGCCAGCACGCCCACCACTACGCCTGGCGGGCCGGCTCAGAGGTCCGCCAGGCGGACATAGGCGCCGACGACCAGGCCGGTGGCGGCGGCGGCGATCCAGGCCGTCGTCCCGGGCACGCCAGCCTCGCCCAGCACCAGCCGTGCCAGCAGCAGCACGAAGATTCCGACGACGATCCCGCCGATGAGCGAGACAGAGCCGCGCTTGATCACGCCGGGCATCACGGGGTGGGTCATGGTCCGCTCCGATCCGTCGCTCGCTTCATGGTCCGGGACGCGCGCGCCCGGCGCACCTCATCCTGAGGGCACCGGAGTTCGTCGCCTCACGCCGGCTGCTTCGCCGCGCCTGCCAACGGGTCGTCGACCGTGCCGATCAGCTTGCGCTTGTACGGCTTCACATGCGCGGTCGAGTAGCCGTTGAAGATGTGGCCGATGACGCCGCGATCG
>JAEULF010000411.1 GCA_016793965.1 Alphaproteobacteria bacterium
CGCCGGCATCGACATCGCCCCGAGCCTGGCCGAGCCGGCACGGCCGGATCGCGACAGCTTGGCGCAAGCGGCGGGCGCTGCGGGGCTGCGCGCCGCTTCCGGCGACGACTGGGACGCGATCTTCTTCAAGGCGTTCCTGGAGCGGGTGGAGCCGCATCTCGGCCACCCGCGCCCGACCTTCTTGACCGATTACCCGATCCACATGGCGGCCCTGTCGCGGCCGCAGCCCGGCGCACCGCAGCTGGCCGACCGGTTCGAGCTCTATGCCGCCGGGTTGGAGCTCGCGAACGCCTTCGGCGAGCTGACCGACCCCGCCGAGCAGCGGCGTCGCTTCGAGCAAGACATGGACCTTAAGCAGCGCCTCTACGGCACCCGCTACCCGATCGACGAGGACTTCCTCGCCGCCCTGGAGCACGGCCTGCCGGAGAGCGCCGGCATCGCCCTCGGTCTCGACCGCCTGGTCATGCTCGCCACAGGCGCCGCGCATATCGAGGACGTGCTCTGGCTGCCGGTCGCCGACGGCGGGGCTGGGCAAACCTAGGGAATCCCCTACTCGTGGGCTACGGTTCTTGCATACTATCCTGCTCGCCAAATCGACAAGCCGACCAGGGAGGAACCGATGCCGAAGCCCGAGCGTGGCCTGACCGAGCTCTACTCCGACGATCCCGAGCGCGCCGACGCCGTGATCTGGGGCCGCGACGCTCCGGCGGTCGGGCGGCGCGGCTTCCTCGGCGGCGCCGGGCTGGCCGCGATGAGCGCTGCCGTCGGCGGCACCATCGCCTTCGCGGACCGGTTCCCGGCGGGCCTCGTCCCGGCCGCGCTCGCGCAACAGGCAGCGCCGCCGCCGGCCCCCGCCGCGGCAGCAGCGGCCGCCGCCGCGCCGAAGACGCTGCAGATGGAGGGCAAGGCCGCCCTGGTGATGCTCGGCGACAAGCCGCTCGTCGCGGAGACGCCGGAGCACATGCTCGACGACGCAGTCACCCCGCTCGACAAGTTCTTCATCCGCAACAACGGCAACCTGCCGACGGTCCCGCTCGACGCGAAGGCGTGGAAGATCACGGTCGATGGCGAGGTGAACACGCCGCTGGCCCTGACTGCCGCCGAGCTGGAGAGCAGGTTCAAGCCGGTCACCTATCGCATGATGCTCGAATGCGGCGGCAACGGGCGCTCGGGCTTCTCGCCGCAGGCCCGCGGCAACCAGTGGACCAACGGCGGCGCCGGCTGCGCCGACTGGACGGGCGTGCCGCTCATGGAGGTCCTCAAGGCGGCCGGGCTCAAGCCTTCGGCGAAGTACACCGCGCATTACGGCGCCGACGTGCACCTGTCCGGCGATGCGCGGCCGACGCTCTCGCGCGGCGTGCGCATCGAGAAGGCCATGGACCCGCACACCCTGATCGCCACGCGGATGAACGGCAAGCCGCTCACGCCGATCCATGGCGGCCCCGTCCGCCTGATCGTGCCCGGCTGGGCCGGCTCGGCGTCCCATAAGTGGCTCACGCGCCTCTGGATCCGCGACAAGGAGCATGACGGTCCGGGCATGACCGGCTGGTCCTACCGCACGGCCAGGACGCCGATCGTGCCCGGCAACGAGAAGGCCGACCCGAAGAACTCGGCGATCATGGAGGCGATGCCCGTGCGGTCGCTGATCACCAACGTGGCGCACGGCACCACGTTGGCGCCGGGAACGCGCAAGCTGCCGCTGCGCGGCCATGCTTGGGCCGGCGAGCGCTCGATCAAGGCGGTGCATGTCTCGATCGACTACGGCGCGACGTGGCGGCCGGCAAAGGTGAACGCGCCGAAGAACAAGTACGCCTGGCAGCGCTGGAACGCCGAGGTGACGCTGCCCTCCGTCGGATACTACGAGCTCTGGGTGCGCGCCACCGATTCGGCCGGGACCATGCAGCCGCATGTCGTCGGCAACTGGAACCCCCAGGGATACGGCGGCAACGCGCTGCACCGCGTGGCCGTGCTGGTCGAGTCCTGAGGCACGGGCATCAGCGGGCGGCACCGGCGCCGCCCGCTGGACCGCGCCACCAACGACACTGAGGAACGGAGCTGCGGCATGCGGTCTGGTTGGCTGCCGGCGCTGGCCGTCGCGTGCGGCATCGCGATCGGTTCCCTCGGCCCTGCCGGCGCCCCGGCACAGACCGCCGAGGAAGGGCCTGACAGCCTGCCGGAGGGTCCCGGGCGGGACGAGACGTTCTATGTCTGCGTGACCTGCCACTCCTTCACGCTGGTCCGCCAGCAGGGCATGAGCCGCGGCCGCTGGGAAGACACGCTGCGGCTGATGACAGAGCGGCACGGCATGCCGGAGTTCGACAAGGAGACGCGCGAGCTCATCCTCGCCTACCTGTCGACCCACTACCCCGAGCGCATGCGCGGGCGGCCGAACCCGTTCCTCAAGCAGTGAACGCTCGTTCAAGCGCTTGACAGGGCGGCCCGCTGGTCCATCCTGACGCGCGATAGCCCGCCCGGCGACGGGCGTGCCCCCATCACGCCGCGAGCCCATGCCCGCAATTCCTGCCTGGCCCGATCGTCAGCTCCTGGCCGACGATGTGACCATCGACGCGCTCCTGTCCCGCTGCGCGCTGCGCCTGCCCGAGGTCGTCTTCTGTCGATCGGAGGACCGTGCGCTCACTTTCGCGGAGCTCGACCGCTCCGTCACGGCTTTGGCCAGCGGCCTGGCAGGCGCGGGCATCAAGCCCGGCGAGCGCGTCGCCGTCATGTTGCCCAACCACCTGGACTACGTCGTCGCGTTCTTCGCGCTGCTGCGTCTGGGTGCCTGCCAGGTGCCCGTCAACCTCAGCCTCAAGGGCGAGAGCCTCAACTTCCTGGTCGGCCATTCCGATCCCCGCGCCATCCTGGCCGACTGGAGCGTGCGCGATCAGATCGGGCCGGCGCTGGCCAAGGCCAAGGGCGCGATCGTCATCTGGCGCGCGCGCCCGGACGGCGCCGACGCGGGCGACGCGCTCGACCTGGCAAGCTTGATGCTGCCGCGCGACGCCGTTCGGCCGCCGCACCGGCCGCGTAGCCAAGACACCGTGATGATCAGCTACACGTCGGGCACCACCGGCCTGCCCAAGGGCGCCATGGTGACGGACAAGATGCTCCGCATCAGCGGCTGGGGCTCGATGGTGGCAGCCGACGCCAAGGCCGGCGACGTGATGTTCCTGTGGGAGCCGATCTACCATATCGGCGGCGCCGAGGTGCTGATCCTCGGGCTCATGGAGCGCATCGAGATCGCGCTCTTCCCGCGCTTCAGCGCCTCGCAGTTCTGGGACCAGGTGCGCCGGTCGAAGGCGACCCATGTCCATTACTTCGGCGGCATCCTGCCGATCCTGCTGAAGGAGCCGCCGGGCGTGGAGGCCGGGCACGGCGTGCGCGTGATGTGGGGGGGCGGCTGCCCGAAGCCGGTCTGGGAAGCGGCCCAGAAGCGCTTCGGCGTGCGCGTGCGCGAGTGCTACGGCATGACCGAGGCGTCGAGCTTCACCACGGTCAACACCATGGAGGTGCTCGGCGCGGTCGGCGTGCCGATGCCCTATTTCGAGGTCCGCATCGCCGGCGACGACGGCGCACCGCTCGGGCCCGAGCAGCGCGGCGAGATCTGGGTGCGCGAGCGCGAGCCGGGCTACCTGATGAAGAGCTACTTCCGCAACCCGGAAGCCACGGCGGCCGCGCTGCAGGACGGCTGGCTGCACACCGGCGACCTCGGCTACGTCGGCAACGACGGGCTCTACTACTTCGCCGGACGGAAGAAGGATTCGCTGCGCCGGCGCGGCGAGAACATCTCGGCCTTCGAGGTCGAGCGCGTGCTCAATACGCACCCCGACGTGGTCGAGAGCGCCGTCGTCGGCGTCGAGAACGAGATCGCCGACCAGGACATCAAGGTGTTCCTGAAGCCGCGCGAGGGCAGCCGCATCGATCCCGCCGCCTTCCATGCCTGGTGCGCCGGCCAGCTGCCGCGCTTCCAGGTGCCCAGGCTGATCGCCTTCATCGACGAGTTCCCGAAGACTCCGACGCTGCGCACGAAGAAGGAGCTGCTGTCCAAGGCGACCGACGATTGCTGGGACGCGGAGAAGCAAGCGAAGCGGTAAGTCGCGCGCTTCCCATCGCCCCGTCGTCCCGGGCTAGCGACTCGCTATTTCGCGCAGATCCAGCGCACGGAATCACCGCGACATCGCGAGCGATGGGTCGGGAGAGTCCCCCTCACCACAACCAGCGTCCGGCGTCCTCGATCGTCCAGGACTCCTGCTCCGCGCCGCGCCGGTAGGGCGTTCGCTCGACCTTCAGATGCCCGTTGAGCACGCGCGCGGCGTTGACGAAGAACTGGAAATAGGCGTCGCGCAGCTCGTCGGCCGGATCCTTGAAGGGCAGCAGCCCGTCCAGGACGAAGTGCGCCGCCTTGGCGCTCGGCCGCTCAAGCTTATAGGGCTGGCCGCAGGCGTCGAGGATGCCGGCCACCGTGCGCACGAAGGCGTCGACGTCGCTGCCCGTCGTGCCGAGATCGCGCTGCAGCTCCTGCGCGAGCTGCACGGCCATGGTCCGGCTGGCGTGCCGCACCACGGCGTGGGTGCGGTGCGTCCCGATCATCGCGTAGAGCGTGGCGACCGTGCGCTCGGTGTAGTCGCGCGAGAAGTTGCGCTTGGCCTTCAGCAGCCGCGGCTCCGGCCAGTCGGCAGGATCGAACTTCGGCGCCTTCGCCGGGTCGAACTCCGGCGTGCGCTCCGCCGGCTGGCAGCGCACCAGCTCGCTGTCCGCGAGATCGCGGTCGACCTCGTGGAAGTAGCCCTCGTCGTAGGGGTCGCCCTCGTCCATCATCTTCGTGATGACCCACTGCAGCCGGCGCGTGCCCATCGAGACGCCGTTGTAGGGGTGCCAGGACGAGAACGTTCCGTGCCGCCGCACGCCCTGCGGGACGCCCGCCAGCGCGACGCCGGCATAGGTCCAGGCCGGCGCGCAGTAGCGGATCCAGACCTTTCTCGGCGATTCCTCCATGTAGTGCATGGCGAGACCGCCGATGACGTTGGTCAGGTAATGGTACTGCGCTGCCGCGACCGCCGGGGGCAGCTTGTCGATGCCAAGCTTCTTCAAGCCGGGAACGAAGTAGTCCTTATGGTGCTCGTGCTCGAGCTCCCACCACAGCTTCCGCAGCGTCTCGGCCCCCGCCTCGCGATAGGCGGCGAGCGTCAGCGCTCCGAACATGCGCTGCCACAGCTTCGCCGATGCGTTGCAGCGAACCCGCAGCGTCTCGATCGGTACCGGAGCCCCGCGGCCTTCCGGCCGGCCAGCCTCGCTGTCGCGCACGCCCATGGATCCCCTCCCCTTGCTTGATGCCTCGTCCGCGGCCCCTTGCCCCCTGCGCCGCATGGGGCCATGTGACGGGCGGCCTTGACGCGAACGCCCGAAGCCCCATTCTCCGCGCCTCCCGAGGCACCGCAACAGACATGACCGCAACCCTCGCAGACGCGATCTCCCGCCGGCGGACCTTCGCCATCATCGCGCATCCGGACGCGGGCAAGACGACGTTGACCGAGAAGCTCCTGCTTTACGGCGGCGCCATCCAGATGGCCGGCGCGGTCAAGGCGCGCGGCGACCGGCGGCGCGCCCGCTCGGACTGGATGAAGGTCGAGCGCGAGCGCGGCATCTCCGTCACCGCCTCGGTCATGACCTTCGACACCGAGGGCTGCACCTTCAACCTGCTCGATACGCCGGGCCACGAGGACTTCAGCGAGGACACCTATCGGACGCTGACGGCCGTCGACAGCGCGGTCATGGTGATCGACGCGGCCAAGGGTATCGAGGAACAGACGCGCAAGCTGTTCGAGGTGTGCCGCCTGCGCGACGTGCCGATCATCACCTTCGTCAACAAGATGGACCGCGACGGCCGCGACCCCTTCGACCTGGTCAGCGAGATCGAGCAAGGCCTGCAGCTCGACATCGCGCCGGCCTCCTGGCCGATCGGCATGGGGCGCAGCTTCCTCGGCTGCTACGACCTGCTGCGCGACCGGCTGGTGCTCATGGACCGCGGCCAGGGCAGCGTGCGCGTGGAGGGCGAGGTGTGCTCGGGCCTCGACGACCCCAAGCTCGATGCGCTCCTGCCGGCGGATGCCGTGACGAAGCTGCGCGAGGACGTCGAGATGGCGCGCGGCCTGTGCAAGCCTTTCGACCTCGCGGCGTACCGCGCGGGGCACCTGTCCCCGATCTATTTCGGCAGCGCCGTCAACAGCTTCGGCGTGCGCGAGCTGCTCCTCGGCCTGGCGCAGCACGCCCCGCCGCCGCGGCCGCAGCCGGCCGAGGGGCGCAACGTCGCCCCCCACGAGGACAAGGTCGCCGGCTTCGTCTTCAAGATCCAGGCGAACATGGATCCCAAGCACCGCGACCGGATCGCCTTCTTCCGCATGGCATCGGGCCACTTCAAGCGCGGCATGAAGCTTCTGCAAGTGCGCACAGGCAAGCAGGTCGCCGTCGGCAACCCTCTGATGTTCATGGCCGCGGAGCGAGAGCGCGCCGACGAGGCGGTGGCCGGCGACATCATCGGCATCCCCAACCACGGCACGCTGCGGATCGGCGACGCGCTGACCGAGGGCGAGCCGATCCGCTTCACCGGCATCCCCTCATTCGCCCCGGAGATGCTGCGCTCGGTGCGCCCCGACGACCCGATGAAGGCGAAGCATCTCGGCCGCGCGCTTGAGCAGCTCGCCGAGGAGGGCGTGGCGCGCGTGTTCAAGACCATGCTCGGCGGCAGCTGGATCGTCGGCGTGGTGGGCGCGCTGCAGTTCGAGGTCCTGGCCGACCGCATCCGCACGGAGTACCAGCTGCCCGTCAAGTTCGAGGAGACCAGCTTGATGACGGCGCGCTGGGTCGAGGGCGACGCGGCCGAGGTCAAGCGCTTCACCGATCAGAACCAGGCCAGCCTCGCCCAGGACCATGACGGCGCGCCCGTCTTCCTCGCGCGCAATGCCTGGCACCTCGGCAAGGCCGAGGAGGAATGGCCGAAGCTCAGCTTCCTGAAGACCAAGGAGCAGACGGGCTGATTCGACCTGCCGCCCGGTTCCGCACCGCGCGGCGCTCTGCCAGGCGTGTCCGGTCGAGCGCCAGGTGCAGCGCCGCCGCGCCGAGCGCGCGGCCGTCCAGCTGCAGCAAGGCGTCCGCGCTTCCGCGCGCGAAGACCAGCCGGGCGCCGGACAAGGTCTCGCCCAGCATCGGAGACTCTGGACGGCCGCACGCAAGCTCGACGAGCAGGATCTGGACACGCGAAGCGTTCATCGACAGCCGGCACTCATCGTCCGGTCCGCAGGCCGTCAACCATAGCGCTGGTTCGTTGCGGCCGGTTTTCGATGTTGTTGCGCCTTAAGCCGACCCCGAAGCCGCCGAACCTTTGCAGAGAACTGCCGCAGGAGAGTCGCTGAGGACGCAGCTCCGGTGTAACGCCCCGAAGCTATTCGGAGAGGACACAGCAGCGGAGCATCGACATGAGCCACGCCGCCCTCCCGACGGCCAGCCGGTTCACCGGACGCACCGTGCTCATCGCCGACGATGACGAAGTGACGCGGACGCTGCTCTCTCGCATGCTGACGGCGCTCGGGGTCGGCACGATCCTTGTCGCCCGGGACGGCGACGAGGCGATCGCCCAGCTGAACGGGCCCGCCCAAGCTGCGGACATGATCCTCTGCGACCTCAAGATGCCGGGAATGGACGGAATCGAGGCGCTGCGACACCTCGCCTATCGCAACTCGCGTGCAGCGATCGTCGTCGTCAGCGGCGCCGAGCCCAAGCTCCTGGCGACCGTGCGCATGCTGGCGGACGCGCGCGGCCTGCGACTGCTCGGCGCGTTGCGCAAGCCGATCCGTCGCGACTCGCTGGAGTCGTTGCTCGACCGCCTGGACGAGCCTCTGCCGACCCGGCCGGCGCAGGGAACCGTGCCCATCAAGCCCGATGAGCTCGACCGCGGCATCCGCGACGGCGAGATCGTGCCGCACTATCAGCCCAAGGTCGCGCTCTCCGACAGAGCGGTCTTGGGCGTCGAGGCGCTCGTCCGCTGGTCGCACCCGAAGCTCGGGCTGCTCGGACCCGGCTCCTTCATCGCCGCGGCCGAGGACGGCAAGCTGATGGACCCGCTGAGCGACGCCGTGCTCGCTAAGGCGATAGCGCAAGCCGGCCAGTGGAGACGAAGCTGGGCCGAGATCGGCGTCGCCGTGAACATGTCGGTCTCCGGCCTGTGCAGGCTCGACCTGCCCGAGCGGATCGCCAGCTTGTGCGCGGCGCATGGCGTGATGCCCGAGCAGGTCACGATCGAGGTCACGGAGACCGGCTTGATCCACGACATCGCCACGGTGTTCGACGTGATCACGCGCTTGGGCCTGCTCGGCATCACGCTGTCGATCGACGATTTCGGCACCGGCTACTCGACGTTGCAGCAGCTCGTTCGCCTCCCCTTCGGCGAGCTCAAGCTCGACCAGTCCTTCGTGCGCGACGCAGCCGAGGATGCCCGCGTGCGGATCGTCCTGGAGTCGAACGTGGAGCTGGCCCGGCGCCTCGACCTCAAGATCGTCGGCGAGGGCATCGAGACGGACTCCCAATGGCAGATGCTGTCCGACCTCGGCTGCGACGTCGGGCAGGGCTACTGGATCGCGAAGCCGATGGACTGCGCGGAGCTGGTCGCTTGGTCGCAAGCGTGGCTGGCAGGCAGGGCCGTCGCTTGACGCGTCGCAGCGCGAGCGGCGTTCAGCTGGCCTGGGTGCCGTCCCGGGCTGAGGCTCGATCGCCGCTCATCACCATGAGGATGCGCTCGCCCAGCTTCTCGGCCGTCGCCGGCTTCACGATATAGCCATCGACGCCGTGCTTGCAGATGCGGGCGGCGAGGCCCTGGTCCTCGTCGCCCGTGACGACGATGATCGGCACCAGCGGGTCGATCCCGGGGCGGCTGCCGCCTCGGACGGTCTCCAGAAGCTGGAGGCCGCTCAGGTTCGGCATCCACAGATCGGTGACCACGAGGTCGATCCGCTGCTCGCTGTCCTCAAGGATCGCAAGGGCGGTGTCGCCGTCGCCGGCCTGGACGACATCGGTCAGCCGCAGCACTTCGAGCGACCGGACGATCGCGAACCGGGAATAGTCCTCGTCATCGACGACAAGCACCTTGAAAGCCGGACCATCCATGAGTCGCCTCCCGACGCCGCGGTTGGGCTAGCGGCGCAGAGCAGCCTGGGCGCCGGCCTGCCCCATGGCCTGCCTCTCGCCGCCTTGGCCGCTGCGGGCCGGGCCGGCGGCAGCAAGGGCGGCAATGGCGTCGGCGGCGGCGGGACGCATCGCGCCCTCAGCAAGCAGCTCGCGCGCCACGGCCCCGAGGCGAGCGACGAGCGCCGGGTCGGTCCCTTCCGAAGCGACAAGCCACAGATCGATGCTCTTGATCGGCTTTCCGCGGACGAGTTGCTGCGCCAGACGCAGCTGGCGCCAGAGGTGCTCCACTTCCTCGATCGGGTTGAACAGCGCATCGATGCGGCCGGCGGCAAGCCGGCGGACATTGCTTTCGATGTGCGGCCCCGGACTGAGATTGTCGAAGCCGAGGTCGCGGAGCGCAGCCTCCCAGCTCGAGTTCGTCGTGACGCCGACGCGCGCGAGGGCGCGGGCCTCGCCAAGGCTGTCGACGGCGCGCCCTACGGTGACGAACCCCGTCTGCATCTGCGTCAGCGGCTCGATCCAGGCAAGCTTGCCGGCGCGATCCGCGCGCATGCTCAGCGGGAACGCGATGACGTTGGGCCGCGACTGGAGCGACGCGAGGGTTCGCGCGATCGGCAAGATGTCCATTGCCGGCCCGAGCCCGGCGCGCGCCAGCGCGACGTCCATGAACTTGCGCACGTAGCCCGGTCCGCCGTTGCCCCCGTCCCGGTTCACGTAGGGCGGGAAGTCGATCGCGATCACCAACGGTGCGCCGGAAGACGCTGGTCCGTCGGCTCGAGCGGACGGCACGGCGCCGAGCGCGACGAAGAGGATTCCCGCCATGGCGACGGACCAGGCCATGAAGGGGCGTCGAGATGGGATGGCGCTCATGCTTCGCTCCTGACGTCCTTCCGCAATCCCAGCCTATCAGCGGCTCGGGAAGCGCGCGTGAAGCGTCGATGACCGATCGACGCCGTCCTGGGTGAGTCCGGCCTGCGAGCGATGCGGCAGGAGGGGCGCAGCCTGGCTGCAGCGCATCAGTCCCTCCCGCCGCCTGCGGCGTTCTCTCGACCTGCCGGCGGGCTTGTCGGGGCCTCCAGCCGCGAGCGACGGCTCGCTTGCTCGCGGCGGATCGGCGCCATCCGCGCGCGCCGCTCGGGATCGACCGCGCTGGCGATCCGGCTGACCAGCATGTCGGCCGAGATCGGCTTCAAGGCGTAGGCATCGACGCCGATGCCCAGCACCTTCTCGACCGTCGCCGCATCCATCATGCTGGTGAGTATCAGGATCGGCGTCGCCGGATCGGCGCCGCTGTCGCCGCCTCGCACGGCATCGACGAAGGCGAACCCGTCCATGACCGGCATGCGCAGGTCGCAGATGACGACATCGAACGGCGACGCCGACGCCTTGATCAAGTCCAAGGCCTCGGCGCCGTTCGCCGCAGCGAAGATCCGCCGTGCGCCCTGGTCGCGCAGGATCCGCTCGACCAACCGACGCGTGTAAGCCTCGTCCTCAACCAGCAGTATCAGCAAGCTCGCGATGTCCATCGGCACGACCTCCGCCAGGAACAGTAGGTCGCGCATGTTGCAGCCTGTGGTCAGGTCCGTAGTTGCTTGGGAGCGCTGCCGTGCTGCGGGTCCCTGACATCAAGCGAAAACAATTGCGCCACTAATCCATCACTCAATCGGGGAATGATGCGCGCTGCGGCGTGACCAGCCGGCGAGGTTCGGAGCAGGGCTCGCGATGGAGCTTCTCAGCAGTGACGACAAGTCCGGGACGGAGCCCCGGCTCTTGTCCTCGGAGCCCGCTCAGTCGCCGACGATCGGGATGCCGGCTTGGCGTCCCTACGTAGCGCGCGACGCCATGATCGCGGCTGCAGCATTGAGCCCATTGATGCCGTGCGCCGAAGCGTTCAAGGCGCTTTCCGAGAATCCGGATCGCCCCTGCCTTGCTGTCGTCAGCGAGAGCGGCCGCATCGAAGGCCTGATCGACAGGACGACCTTCATGACGCGCTTCGGGCTTCAGTACGGCCGCTCGGTCTACGAGAAGCGATCGGTCAGCCGCCTCATGGAGCGCGACCCGCTGATCGTCGACGAGGAGACTGAAATCGACGACCTGATCCGGTTGATCGCCGCGAGCCACCAGCGCGCGCTCGTCACCGGCTTCATCGTCACCAGCGGCGGCCGCTACGCCGGCGTGGGCGTCCCGATCCAGCTGCTGGCGCGATCGGGCGAGCAGGCGCGGCGGCGGAACGACGAGATCGCCCAGGCTCACCGCGAGGCCGAGGAGGCCAATGCCGCGAAATCGCAATTCCTGGCAACCATGAGCCACGAGATCCGCACGCCCATCAACGGCATCATCGGCAACGTCGAGCTGCTGCGCATGACCGAGATGACGCCGGAGCAGGACGACTTGATCGCCGCCGCCGAAGTGTCGGCGCAGACCTTGCTGGGACTGATCGGCGACATCCTTGACTTCTCGAAGATTGAGGCGAACAAGCTCGACCTTGAGCGAGTCCAGACGGCGCCGGCGACGGTGCTCGACGAGGTCCAGGCGCTGCTCGGCGCGCGCGCGGTGCAGAAGAGGCTGAAGCTGGCGTCGTATGCGGGCGACGGCATTCCCGCCACGATCGACAGCGATCCGTTCCGGCTGCGTCAGGTGGTGATGAACTTCGTCAGCAACGCATTGAAGTTCACGACCGCAGGGCGCGTGCAGATGGCGCTGTGGCGCTTGCCGTCGCCGCCAGGAGACCGCCGCGCTTGGCTGCGCTTCGAGGTGACCGACACCGGCATCGGCTTCGATCCGGCGAAGAGGGCCACGCTGTTCGAGCCCTTCGCCCAGGAGGACAGCTCGACCACGCGGCGCTTCGGCGGCACCGGGCTCGGCCTGGCGATCATCAAGAAGATCGTGGACTTGATGGGCGGTCGAGTCGTCGCCCAGACGGCGCCCGGCCTCGGCGCCTGCTTCGCCTGCGAGATACCGGCGGAGAGCGCCGTCGAGGCGCCAGCCGCCCAGGGCCTCGACCTCAGGCGCACCCGCATCCTCGCGGTCGGCGAGGCGGCACCGTTCCTCCCGCTTGCGGCGGCGCTGTTCCGCTGCGGCGCCACGGTCAGCTTGCTTCCGAGCGTCGATGAGGCAGCCGCTGCGTTCAGGGACGCGCCGCAGCAGGGGCTGTCGATCACCGCGATCGCGGTCGACAGCTCCGCCGGCGACGACGCTCTCGACTTGCCTGCCACGCTCGTCGACCGACGCCCTCCGCTGATCATGGTCGCGCGCAGCGACGACGTGTCGGTCAAGGTACGGGCCTACCGCGCCGGATATGACCTGGTGCTGCCGCAGGAAGCGGGCGCCGAGGGTCTTGTCCACGCGATCGGCACCCTGGCCGGCTTGATCGCCAGGGAGTCCGAGACGAAGCAGCGCCGGCTCGACGTCGGCGACCTCGTCGCCACGTTCGCCCGCATCGCCCCGGCGCCGGTGCTGATCGTAGACGACACGCCGATGAACCGGACCGTGGCGGAGCGACAGCTCCGCAAGCTCGGCTTGGCATGCGAGCACGCCGAGGACGGCGCCTCGGCGCTGGCTCTGACGCGCGACCGCGCATTCAGCGTGATCCTGTGCGACGTGTCGATGCCGGTCATGGACGGGTACGCGTTCACGCGCGCCTACCGCGAGCGGGAGGCCAGCAGCGGCCGGCAGCGGACGCCCATCGTTGCGGTCACCGGGAACGTGGTCGAGGGCGAGGTCGAGCGCTGCAAGGCAGCCGGCATGGACGACTACCTGTCGAAGCCGGTGACGCTTGAGCACCTCGGGCTGACGCTCGCTACCTGGATCGCGGCCCGAGCGACGGCGCCGACCGCTCCGGCGTCCGCCTCTCTGCCGCAGCAGCCGGACGGGCCGGAAGCGCTGCTCCCAGGGACCGGCGACGCGGCAGCGCCCGCTGCGGCGCATCCGGCGGAGGCGGCCGCGCATGAGACCGCCCCACGGACGCCGGTCAACTTGGCCGAGCTCGCCGACCTGATGGGCGAGACGGACGAGGCAGCGCTGCAGGAGATCCTGGATTTCTTCTTGCGCGCATTCGCGCCGCTGCTGCAGCAGATCAAGGACGCCAGCAGCGCCGGCGACGGCACGACGCTGCGCGACGTCGCTCACGCCGCCAAGGGGGCAGCCCGCAGCGCGGCCGCCCCCGTTCTCTCCGATCTCCTCTCCCGCATCGAGCACGGCGCGCAGATCGCCGACCGATCCGCGATCGCCTCGCTCGTCGCCGCCAGCGACGCGGAGTTCGGCCGGATCTGCCGATTCGTGCGGGGCGGCCTAGGCGGGCACCGACCATGAGCGAGGCTGCACTGGCGAAGCGGTCGTTCCTGGTGGTCGAGGACGAGAGCTTCACCCGGACGATCGTGCTGACGATCCTGCGCGACCTCGGCGCGTCGGAGAGCTTCGCCGCCGCCAACGGCGCCGAGGCGACGATCATGCTGTCCGAGAAGGCGAAGGACATCGACGCGGTGGTCTGCGACTTCAACATGCCGAAGATGAACGGCATCGAGCTCCTGCAGGCCATCCGCTCGGGGCGCACCGGCGCCCGCCGCGAGCTCCCTTTCGCGATGCTGACAGGGAGCTCCGATCGCGCCCTCGTCGGCGCGGCCATCGCGCTCGACGTCAACGCCTTCCTGGTCAAGCCGGTCGCCAAGCGGGCGCTCGCCGAGCGGCTCGGGCGCATCCTGAAGGAGCGCCGCCAGCTCAAGTCGGCGGCGGCCTACGCTTTCGTGGACGCCGATTTCGCGCCGACCGAGAAGCCGGTCCCCGCAAAGACGCCGCAGGCCGACGCGGTCGAGGAGCACAAGTCGATCGAGGGACTGCCGCTCAACGCCGTCCTGGCGCGCGACATCGTCATCAACGGCTGCAAGATCATGCCGGCCGGCGCGGTGATCGGAGAGACGGAGCTTCAGCGCCTGCGCGGCTTCGCCGACCTGTCGGAGCTGCTGGGCACGCTGCCGCCGATCCACGTGCTGCGCGCAGTCAGGGCGTCGGCTTCCTAGCCGCGGCTCGCGCCTCAGGCGCCGGGGGCGGACCGGGCCGCGGCCAGGGCCTGGAAGACGACGGCGCCGAGAACGATCGCGCCGCCGACGAGGGACATCGCTGCCGGCGTCTCGCCCACCAGAAGCCAGACCCAGAGCGGGCCGAGGACGGATTCGAGCAGACCGATCAGCGCGACCTCCGCCGCCGGCATGGTGCGCGTCGCCAGGATCATCAGGATGAAGGGGATCCCGACGGAGACGGCTCCGAGCAGGAGCGACAGCGCCAAGTCATGCGTCGAGATCGCCAGCGTCGTGGCCGCGACGCCGCCGATGGCGCAGCCCGCGATGCCGGCGAGCGCGTTCACCGGCGTGAAGTCCACCGCGGGGTAGCGGCGCGCGGTAGCCAGATAGAGCGAATGGAGCGCGATGGCGGCGAGCGCCGCCATGATGCCGGTCAAGTGCCCGGTGTTGACGCCGTCGCCGATCATCAGCGCGACGCCAGCGAGCGCCGCGACCATGGCCACGGCCGTGGCGCGCCGGACCCGCTCGCCATGCAAGAGCCATGCGAAGAGCGCGGTCAGGAACGGCACGATCGCCAGCAGGAACACGACGTTCGCGATGGTCGTCAGCGTCATGGCGAGCAGGTAGAGGGCGAAGCTTCCGCCCATCAGCACGCCGAGCGCCCAGGCCGGCCAGGGAAGCGCCGCATAGGCGCCGCGCAGGTCGCCGCGCCAGCGCCAGGCCACGAAGGCGATGACGACCGCGGTCATGGTGATCGAGCGCCAGAACTGGACCTGCCAGGCGTCCGCGGACTCCATGTGGCGCAGGAAAGGTCCCGTGCTGCTGAGCAGGATCGCGGCGCAGACCATCATGCCGACGCCGCGGGCATGCTGGGGATGGCGGTCTGCGAGCGGCACAAGGACCTCGGCAACCAGGGGACGGAAACGCCTGATACAGGCTTTCCCAGCTCCCGGCCAAGGCATAGGCTTGCCGGTCGCCACATGTCGGACCTGCAACGGCTGCACCATGACCTACTCGATCAGCGCGCGCTGCCCGGACACCGGGGCCTTCGGAATCGCCATCACGACCTCGTCGATCTGCGTCGGTGCGCGCTGCGCCTGGGTCGGGCCCGCCGGTGTCGTCGCGACGCAGAACCTGACCGATCCGGCGCTCGGCCCGCTCGGGCTGTCCCTGCTCGC
Organism: Alphaproteobacteria bacterium; assembly: GCA_016793965.1. GTDB lineage: Bacteria > Pseudomonadota > Alphaproteobacteria > JAEULF01 > JAEULF01 > JAEULF01. The sequence continues at coordinate 15,371 of JAEULF010000411.1, forward strand.
CCAGGGCATGGGCGCTGCAGGAGTCGCTGCCCAGCTCGCGGCTGGGACGCGCGGTCCCGAGCACCGCCAGATCGCGGTCGTCGACCGCTACGGCAACACCGGCTGGCATACCGGCGCCAAGGCGCTTGCCGTCGCCAAGGACGCGCAGGGCGCGGGCGCCGTGGCGCTCGGCAACCTGCTGGCAGATCCGGGCGTGCCCGCCGCCATGGTCGCTGCGTTCGCGGCGGCCAAGGGCGAGACGCTGGCGGAGCGCCTGGTGCGCGGCCTGGAGGCCGGCAAGCGGGCGGGCGGCGAGACCGGACCGGAGAGATCGGCAGCGCTCTTGGTGAGCACCGGCCTGGTCTGGCCTGTCGTCGACCTGCGCGTGGATTGGCACGACGCGCCGATCCAGGAGCTGCGCCGGTTCTGGGAGCTGTACCGCCCGCAGCAGGCGGCCTACGAGGCGCGCGCCGCGAACCCCGGAGCGGCGCCGGGATTCTGACGGGACCGCGCGCAGGAATGAATTGGCCTACGCAGCGCTTGCCTGCCGGACGATCTCCAGCACGCCGGCGCCGTAGCGCGCGAGCTTGGCGGCGCCGATCCCCGGCACCGCGGCGAGCTCGTCCGTCGAGCGCGGCCGGCGCGCGGCGATGGCGATCAACGTCGCGTCGTGGAACACGACATAGGGCGGCACGCCCTGCGCCCGCGCGAGCGCCAGGCGGTGCGCGCGCAGTGCCTTGAACAGGGAAGAGCCGGTCTCGTCGAGGCCGCTGTCGCTGGCGGCCTTTATCCCGCCCTTGTCCGCCCCGCCCTTGTCCGCCCCGCGCTGGCGCGCCGGCCGGGCGACCGCCTCGCGCCGGAGCATGACGCGCCGCTCGCCCTTCAGCACGGGCCGGCAATCCTCGCCGAGCTTGAGGCCGCCGTGCTCGTCGACCACCAAGAGGCCCATGGCGACGAGCTGCCGGTACACCGCCTTCCAGGCTTCCTTGTCGAGGTCCTTGCCGATGCCGTAGGTCGAGACCTGGTCGTGGCCGAGCGCCAAGATCTTGTCGCCGGCGCTGCCGCGCAGCACGTCGATCAGGTGCGCAGCGCCGAAGCGCTCGCCGGTGCGGTAGGCGCAGCTCAGCGCCTTCTGCGCAGCCTCCGTGCCGTCGAAGCTCTCCTGCGGCTCCAGGCAGGTGTCGCAATTGCCGCAGGGCTCGCAGCGGTCGCCGAAATACTCGAGCAGCACCTGGCGCCGGCAGCGCGTGGTCTCGCAGTAGCCCAGCAGGTGGTCGAGCTTGCGCCGCTCGATCCGCTTCTGCGCCTCCGGCGCGTCCGAGGCCTCGATCATCTGGCGCTGGTGGACGGCGTCCGAGACCCCATAGGCCATCCACGCCTGCGCCGGCAGCCCGTCGCGCCCGGCGCGCCCGGTCTCCTGGTAGTAGGCCTCCAGGCTCTTCGGCAGGTCGAGATGCGCGACGAAGCGGACATCAGGCTTGTCGATGCCCATGCCGAAGGCGATGGTCGCGACGACGACGATCCCCTCCTCCTTGTCGAAGCGGTCCTGGTTGGCGTCGCGCACCGCGCGATCGAGCCCGGCATGATAGGGCAGCGCCGGGATGCCGTCCGCCGCCAGGCGCGATGCCACGTCCTCGACCTTGGCGCGCGTCATGCAGTAGACGATGCCGGCGTCGCCGGCATGCTCGGCCTTGATGAACTTCAAGAGCCGGTCATAGGGCTCGCGCTTGGGCAGGACGCGGTAGCGGATGTTCGGCCGGTCGAAGCCGGCGACGAACTGGCGGGCGCGCCCGAGCCCCAGGCGCTCGACGATGTCCTTCCTCGTCGGCCCGTCGGCGGTGGCGGTGAGCGCCAGGCGCGGCACGCCGGGATAGCGGTCGATCAGCGCGCCGAGCTGCAGGTACTCCGGGCGGAAGTCGTGGCCCCATTGCGAGACGCAATGCGCCTCGTCCACGGCGAAGAGCGACACGCGCGCGTCGGCTAGCAGCTGGTGGAAGCCCTCGCCGAGCGCCCGCTCCGGCGCCACGTAGAGCAGCTCGAGATTGCCGGCGCGCAGGTCGCGCTCGGCCTGACGGATCTCCGGCAGCGCCACGCCGGAGTTGAGCGCCGCCGCGCGCACGCCGTTCTGGCGCAGCGACTCCACCTGGTCGCGCATCAGCGCGATGAGCGGCGAGACGACGATGCCGACTCCCGCGCGGCAGAGGGCGGGAAGCTGGTAGCAGAGCGACTTGCCGCCGCCCGTCGGCATGACCACGAGCGCGTCGCCGCCCGCAGTGACGTGGCGGACGACCTCCTCCTGCAGCCCGCGGAAACCCGCATGGCCGAACACGCTGTGGAGCACTTCCTCGGGATCGCGCGGCATGAGGCGGACTATAGCGGGCATGCGCAGGCCGCCAAGTCGGGTATCATGTCATCTGGTATCTTGGCATCGGGCACCGAACGCGGCGAGGGACGGACGGAAGATGCCGGGCGCAGGGGATCTCGCCGGGACCGGCGGCAGCACCGCGCTGCATCGGTTGCTGGCGCGCCGGACCGCGGAGCGACGCGCCGTCGCCCTGCCGCTGGCCCTGCGCGCGCTGGACGCGCTTGCCGCGCGGGGCTACGAGGGGCGCCTCACCGGCTCCCTGGCGCGCGGCACGTTCCTTGACCACTCGGATGTCGATATCATCGTGCTCGACGGCCCGCGCGGCGCGACCGAGCCGCTTGCGATCGTCGAGGAGGCGTTCGCCGGCGCCGGCATCCCGGTCGACGTCGTCCTCGCGGCGGACCTGGCGCCGGCAGACCGCCAGCGCATGCTGGAGGGATCTCTCGATGCACCCGCTGTGCGCGCGCTGGCTGAGCGAGGTTGACCGCGCAGCCGCCGAGATGCAGGCGCTCCTCGCCGAGGGCGAGAAGCTCGACGCAGCCGGAGCCGATGCTGCCGCGTCGCCCCTGCGCTGGATGGGCCTGGCGGCCGGCGTCGCCGCGATCTATTCCCGCTTGGAGCTGGTGATGAAGGAGATCGCGGATCGGGTGGACCAATCCGCGCCCCGCGGCGAGGACTGGCGCCGCTCCCTGCTGCGCCAGCTCGCCCTGCCGGTCCCGGGCTTGCGGCAAGCCGTGATCGCCGAGAGCACCTTTGCGCTGCTGGAGCCGCTGCGCCGGTTCCGGCATGTCGCGCGCAACGTCTATGCCATGGAGATCGATTCGGCGCGGGTCGCGGCGGCGGCAGAGCAAGTGCCCCCGGCGCTGGCGGCGCTCCGCGCCGACGTGGCCGCGTTCTGCGAGTCCGGCGACGTGGCGCCGACGGGCTGTGCCCGCGCCGGCTGACGCTACCGCCAGAGCAGCGGCAGCCCATAGGCCGCGAAGGCCTTGTCGCCGGCCACCAGCACGGCGCGCTCGATCTCGGCCTGGGCGAGGATCAGCCGGTCGAACGGGTCGGCATGGTGCGCCGGCAGGGCGACGGCGCGTTCGGCATGGGCTGGGGCGACCGGCAGCAGCGCGAAGCCGCGCCGCGCGCATTCCGCGGCGACGCTGTCGAAGCTCGTCATCAGCCGGCCCTTCGCGCGCTTCAGCGCCACCTCCCAGGCGGTGACGGCGCTGACCAGCACGTCGTTGCCGGGATCGGCCACGGCGTCGAGCGCCCGCTTCGGCAGCCTGATGTCCTTGCAGGTCCAGTAGAGGAAGCTGCGCGTGTCGAGCAGCAGCTTCATCGGCCGCCGCCGCTCATCGTGCCATGCCCTTCATGGCCCGCTCGAAGCCGTCGTCGAGCGGCGCGTCGAAATCCTCGTTGATCAGCACGTCCGCCCCGCCGGGCACGCGCCGCGCGCCCGAGTCGCGGCAGGGCACCAGCCGCACCATCGGCCGGCCGGCCTTGGCGATGACGATCGCGTCGCCGGCCATGGCCCGCTCGACCAGCTGCGAGAGCTTGGCCTTGGCGTCGTAGATGTTGACGACGGTCTCGGTCATGGATGGCGCGCCGCTTGGTCAAGATGGTTAGTCAATCTAGTCTGACTAAGCACACCAGTCAAGCGATTCCAATAGGTTGCAGTGCTGGATCGCTCCAGGATCGCGCCGGCAAAGGCGCCCGGCCGACGCATGGCCGGGAATCGCCGGCCGCACGGGATCGACCCGGTGCCACCATTCGTCACTTGATCGGTGGCAGCGGAATCATCATCGTCGCGCCCATGATGTTGCAGTGCAGCGCAAGCTTGCGAACCCGCACCGCGCCCGTCCCGGCGCCGGCGCCCGCGCGGCCCCAGCCGGCCGGATGGACGCGCGCATGATCCAGATCCGGCTGCTCACGCCCGTCGACCTGCCGTTGATCGAGGCGCATCTGGCGCGGCTCGACCGGCGCGACCGGCGGCTGCGCTTCGGCGCTTCCCTGAGCGACGACGCGATCGCCGCCCATTGCCGCAAGCTGCCCTGGGCCAAGTCGCTGATGCTCGGCCATGTCCATGCCGGCACCCTGCGCGGCATGGCCATGCTGGCCTGGGGCGAGGGCGTGGCGCGCACGGATTGGCGGCCGGACGGCGAGCTGGCGGTCTCGGTCGACCGTTCCCACCGCCGGCAGGGCATCGGCCTGGCGCTGCTGCAGATGGTCGCGCTCGCCGCGCGCAACCGCTGGCTGCGCCGGCTGCACATCCACTATCTCGCCGAGAACGCGCCGATGCTGGCGCTGGCGCGCAAGCTGCACCCGATGGTGCTGATCGACGGCGCGGACATCGACGCCGTGCTGCACCTCGCCCCGCCCTCCCAGCGCACGCAAGCGCAGGAATGGCTGACCGCCGCCGCCGGCTGGACCGACGCGTTCTGGGACGTCTATCGCTGGCGCCCGCCGCAGCCGGAGCCGGCCAACGCACCGGCGGTCACGTCGGCTGCGGCGTGATCGGCCAGGCAGAGGCTCATCGTCCCGCAAGAGGATTGCGGCGCAGCCAGATATCGCCCCTTACCTGTCATCCACGCGAAAGCGGGTATCCACGGCTTGGCCAGTCGCTGTTGATGCAAGACTGCTCGGCAACAGCCGTGCAAGATCTCGTCGCAACGAGCATCGGCGCGGTGGATCCCCGCTTTCGCGGGGATGACACCCACAAGCGACGCCGCTTCCGCTAGCCTTGAGGATCAACTCCGCCTAGACCTTGGCTGGCCCCGGCCCGATCGGCCTGCCGCTGCCGCTCGGCGCCTTGGCGCCCCAGACCTTCTCGCTGAGCGAAGCCGACTGCTGCACGAACTGCAGCGGGCCCTCGAAGTCGAAGCTGCGGTAGAGCGCCAGCAGGTGGTTGAAGTGCGGCGCCTGGGCGAACATGGCGAAGGTCAGGCGGTGGCCGGCGTAGTCGCTGTTGAGCAGGTCGCGCGCGAAGGCGAGCAGCTTGCGGCGATCCTCGGCGACCCATTCCTCGTTCAGGCTGTAGAACTTCGACAGCCACTTGCCGGCCTCGGGATCGGCGAACATCGCCTTGTTGGGCGTGACGCAGATCTGCCCGCCGCAGAGGTCGCGCGCCACGTGCATCATGCGCGCCAGGTTCGAGCAGGCATGGATGCGCCCGGCATAGAGCAGGGGCTGGTTCGGCATCAGCAGGCCGGACGGGCTCTTCTGCGCCATGGCGATCGAGGAGACGAGATGCGCGTTGATGCCTTCGCGGTAGCAGGCGAGCTCGGCCAGCTTCTCCTGCACCGATTGCAGCTTGTCGAGCCCGGTCTGCCGGCAGTTCCAGAGCGCCGCGCCGATCATCATGTCGGCGACGTAGAGGATGCGCAGCACGAAGGGGAAGGCCGAGTAGCGGTGCAGCGTGCCGCGGATGAAGGTGGCGCCCCTGGTGTGGCGGTAGAAGAACACGTCCTCCCAGGGGATGAGCACGTCGTCGAGCACCATCAGCGTGTCGACCTCGTCGAAGCGCGTGGCGAGGGGATAGTCGGCCGGGTCGCGCTCGGCGAAGCCGGAGCGGCAGATGTGGCGCACGCCCGGCGCGTCCATCTTGACGATGCAGCCGACGGCGTAGTCCGACAGCTTGTCGTCGCCCCAGTTGGCCAGCGTCGGCTTGAGGAACGCCTGGTCGGCATAGGCCGACGCCGTCTCGTACTTGGCGCCGCGGATGACGATGCCCTTGTCCGTCTCCCTGACCACATGGACCATCATGTCGGGGTCCTGGTCCTGCGGCCGCTTCGAGCGGTCGCCCTTGGGATCGGTGTTGGCCGAGACGTGGAAGACGTCGAGGTCGGCGACGCGCTTGATGTGCCGGTCGATGTTCAGGGCGAAGCGCGGGTCGATCTCGTTGAGCACGCTCTTGCCGTCGGCCAAGGACCACATCTCGCCGACCGTCTCGTCGCCGACGCGGGTGACGACGCCGTGGATGTCCTGCATCACCGC
>JAEULF010000472.1 GCA_016793965.1 Alphaproteobacteria bacterium
GCGGGTGAGAAGCGTCGCCACGTCGTCGGCGGAGAGCCCGTAGCTCTCGGCCGCGAGGGGGTCGATGATGATCTCGACCGATTCCTCGCGGTTGCCGACCAGCTTTGCCTCGAGAACGGCCGGCAGGCTCTCGATCGAGTCCTTGAGAGCGCGCGCCAGGCGGACGAGCGAGCGCTCGGGCACGTCGCCCGACAGGGTCACGACAAGAACCGGGAGCAGGCTCAGGTTGATCTCGGTGACGCGCGGCTCCTCGGCCTCTGCCGGCAGCTTGGGCTTCACGCGGTCGACCTTCTCGCGCACGTCGTCGAGCGCCTTCTTGGCGTCGAAGCCCGCGTCGAACTCCAGGACGACGTAGGCGCCGCCTTCAAAGGCGTTCGAGCGCATCTCCTTGATGCCCTCCACGCTCTTGAGCTCGATCTCGGCTGGCCGCAGCAGGAGGCGCTCGGCGTCCTCCGGCTGGATGCCCTCGAGCGCGAGGTTGACGTAGATCAGGGGGATATGGACGTCCGGGTCCGATTCCTTGGGGATCTTCGCGTACGCGTAGATTCCCGCCGCCATCAGGACGGCGAGGCAGGCGAGGACCGCGCGCGAGCGCGAGAGCGACCAGTCGATGATGGCGTTCATGGCGGCGATCCTGGTCAGCGCGCGGGCGGCTGGCCCTGCGGCGCACCCGCCGCCGGTGCCCTGGCGACCGGGGGGACGCTCGCTTGGCCTGCCGGAACGGCAGCTACGACCATGCCGGGCTTGACGAACTCCTGGCCCACGACGATCAGCGTGGCGCCGTCCGGCACCCCCGCCAGCCAGAATCCGTCCGCATCGTCCGCGACGATCTCGACGGGCCGGAAGGCGACCCGACGTTCCGAGTCGACGAGCTTCACGCCGACCCGCCCGGCCTCGTCGAGGACCAGCACGGCCGGCGACACCTTGACTGCCGGAACGCGCGACAGCGGAAGGATCATCTCTGCCGAGAGCATCTCTGGGATTACGCCGCCGGGGTTCTCGATCGCGAGCTCGACGCGGAACGTCCGCGTCGCCGCGTCGCCGCTCGCCGAGACATAGGTCACCAACCCCGTCCGCTCGCGCCCGTCGGGGAAGCGGGCGATCCCGTGCATCCCCGCGGAGATCCGCGCGATCGCGCGCTCGCCGGCGAAGGCCACGAGCCTCAGCGGGTCGAGGTCTATGAGCGTGCCGAGGCTGCTGCCGACCGCCACGACGCTGCCGATCTCGACGTCGAGCGAGTCCACCACGCCGGCGAACGGCGCGCGGACCGTCGTCCTCTCCAGGTCGAGCTGGATGGCCGCCAGCGCTGCCCGCGCGTCGGCGAGCAGCGATGCCGTCTCGGCTACCTTGACCTCGGACTGGAAGCCTCGCACCTGCAGCGTGCTCGCGTTCTCGGCCTCCATCGACCGGCGCCGCACCAAGGCGCGCGCCTGCTCGAGCTGCGCCGGGCGGTCGTCCGGTGCGAGGCGCAGGACGATCGCGCCGTCGGCGATGCGGCTGCCCTTGCGCGCCTCGATCGCGGCGACGCGTCCGGCGGTCTCCGAGCGCAGCGCGACCCGACGCCCGCCCTCGGTCCGACCCGACAGCCTGGCGACGATCTCGCGATCCTCGGCGCGAGCGGTTACCACCTGCACCGGCATGGCCGGTGCGTCGGTGTGCCCGCCAGCACCGATTTTCGCGCCGGCGGCCTGATTCGCCTGAGCGGATTCGGACCGCGAACCGATCTGGCCGGACAGAATCCAGGCCACGGCGCCGACGGTGAGGATGACCGCAGAGACGCCCGGCGACAGCGGCCAGACGCGCCCGAGCTTGCCCCAGGACGCGAACCTGCGGGTCAGCACATGAACTTGGTCTCGCATTGTCATCGACCTATCGTTGCCGAGCGCTCGTTCGTCGCGTTCGGTTCTGCTGCTGTTTGGCTACGGGTCATGGCCCGCAGCCTGTCGATCAAGGCCCTCTGCTCCTCATCGTCGAGCAAGGGGATTCCCAAGAGAGCGTTGAACCACAGGCCGTCCAGCGCCAGTCGGACGATGAGCGCGACCTGCGGATCGATGCCGTCGGCGGCCAGGGCGCGCTTCCAATCCGGTTGCCGGGCGCGCATCGGCTCGAGCAGCTGCGGGTCGCCGGCGACGCTGGCCAGCAGGGCCGCGCAGACCTGATCGGTCGCGGCGCGCTCCTCCGCGTCCGGATGGCAGGCCGCGAGGAGCCCGCGCGTCCACGCGCCGGGCTCGACGTCGCCGGCGCGGGCTGCTGCCATGCGCGCCTCGAAGCCGTCGACGAGGCGCTGGACGACCGCCGTCACGAGCATTTCCTTGCTCGGGAAATGGTAGGTGAGCCCGCCTTTGCTTAGGCCGGCTTCAGCAGCCACGGCGTCGAGCGTCAAGCCGCCGGCGCCACGGGTGCCGACGATGCGCTCTGCGGCGTCGAGGATCTTCGTCTTGACGTTGATGCGGGGCATGACCTTCACCGACCGACTGGTCGGTATAGTCGGCTGGCCATCCTATTGCAACGCATCATAATCGAGCCTCATGCTCAAAATTCCTTGGCCTCTCTCGTGACGCACTGCAACATCGGCAGTGTCGCGCGGCGTGCTGGCCCTTGCGCCCGAATCCTGTGTTCCTGAGGAGCCGACGGTTGAATGCCAGAGTTGGATCTCGGCATCAGTCTTGATAGGTTCCCGATATGTACGTTGCCAGCACGGTTGTTGCCGCACCAGCCGGCTTGCCGGGAGAGCGCTTGGCCCGGGGCGTCGCGCGCGCGCTGGCGGCGCGCGGCTTCGCCGTGTTGACGGAGTTCATCCTGGCCAATGGCCGGCGCGCCGACGTCTTCGGCATCGGGCGCGACGGGGGGCTCGTGATCGTCGAGGTCAAGTCGTCCGTGGCCGACTACCGTGCCGACGAGAAGTGGCCGGACTACCTGGAGTACTGCGAGCAGTTCTTCTTCGCCGTCCCCGAGGGGTTCCCGGAAGAACTGCTCCCGGTCGATGTCGGCCTTCTGATCGCCGACGACTTCGATGCCGTCCCGCGCCGCGAGGCGCCCGTGATGGAGCTTAGCGCTGCACGACGGCGCGCCGTGACCCTGCGCTTCGCGCGGGCCGCCGCTGCGCGGCTCCATCGCGTCGTCGATCCCGGCGTGGCGTCGGAGGGCTGAGCGCCTAGCGGGCGATGCGCTGGACGATCCCGGTCGTGCTGTGGCCCGCCGCGATCTCGGCGAGAACGACCTTGCCGCCGTATGACTGCACGAGATCGGCGCCGACCACCTTGTCGATGGTGTAGTCGGCGCCCTTGACCAGGACATCCGGCCGCAGGGCCTGGATCAGCTCCAGCGGCGTGTCCTCGTCGAATGTCACCACGAGGTCCACCGATTCAAAGGCGGCGAGGACGGTCGCCCGCGATTTCTCGTCCAGGAGGGGGCGGGTCGGACCCTTGAGCCGCTTGACGGACGCATCGGTGTTGAGCCCGACCACCAGCCGGTCGCAGGCCGAGCGCGCCTGACCGAGCAGCGAGACGTGGCCGGGATGGATCAGGTCGAAGCAACCGTTGGTGAAACCGATCCGCTGACCGCCTCGCCGCCAGCGTGCTATCCGGTCGACCGCCGCGGCCCGGGTCGCGATCTTGGCCTGGCCAGGGTCGCCGGTGTCGTGCATGACGTCGAGCAGGTCCTCCGGATGCACGACGGCCGTGCCGACCTTGCCGACCACGATCCCGCCCGCCAGGTTGGCAAGGGCAGCCGCGTCATCGAGCGCGAGCCCGCCGGCGATCGCGGCGGACAACGTAGCGATCACCGTATCGCCTGCGCCGGAGACGTCGAACACCTCGCGGGCCTTGGCCGGCAGGTGCAGGACGCTCTCCGTCCGGATCAGCGACATGCCTTCCTCGCTCCGCGTCACCAGGACGGCGCCGAGCGCGTGGCGGGCGATCAGCTCGCGCGCTGCCGCGACGACGGCATCGTCGCCGGAGACCGGCCGCCCGACAGCCTCCGCCAGCTCGCGGCGATTGGGCGTCAGCACGTCGATGCCGCGGTAGCGCGCGTAGTCGCGCCCCTTCGGGTCGCAGACGACGGTGAGCCCGCGCTGCTTGGCCGCTGACACCAAGCCGGCGATCACGACGGGCGTGAGGACCCCTTTGCCATAGTCCGACAGCACGAGGACGCGCACATCGGCCATCGCTTCCGCGGCGAGCGCGCCGATCTTGCCCTCGCTGGCGGGCTCCACCGGAGCCACGGTCTCGCGGTCGGCGCGCAGGATCTGCTGGGCGCCGGCCACGTAGCGCATCTTGACGGTCGTGGTGCGGCCAGCCTCGACGATCAGGTGCGGCTCGACGCCGGCCTCCTCGCCGACCAGGCCGGTCACTTGGATGCCGGCGTCGTCGCGGCCGACGACGGAAACGAAGCAGGCGCGGGCGCCGAGCGCCACAAGGTTGCGGACGACATTGCCTGCGCCGCCGAGCATTGCGCTCTCGCGCTCGATGCGCAGGACCGGGATCGGTGCCTCGGGCGAGATCCTGTCCACGCCGCCGTAGACGTACCGATCCAGCATGACGTCGCCGACGACAAGGACGGAAGCGCCGTTCAGCGCTCCGACGACAGCGGCGGGATCTGGCTCGGCGACGTCGCGCGTGGGGGCTGGTCGGCTCATGGCGGGGCTTGGCTACCGCCAAGCGTCCAGCGCTGCAAGGGCTTTCGCCCGTCGATCCTCGACCCGGCGGCATTCTCCGGCGGAGCTCTCGCCCTGAAGGCTGGGGTAGCCCCAGGGGGCCGGCATTAACCTGCTCTTGCATGCGTTGGCGGAACATGGCACCCGCCACGGGCGCGCGGCACCTTCCGGGCGCGCCGAGCCCGCGCCGCAAGGCCTCCCGCAACCAGGCGACCGACTCCCATGCCGCAGAAGCGCATCCTCGTCACCGGCGGTGCCGGGTTCCTCGGCTCCCACCTGTGCGAGCGACTGGTCGCGCGAGGGCATGACGTGCTGTGCGTCGATAACTACTTCACCGGGCGGAAGAGCAACGTCGCCCACCTCCTGAGCAGGCCCAATTTCGAGGCGATGCGCCACGACGTCACGTTCCCGCTCTATGTCGAGGTCGACGAGATCTACAATCTCGCCTGCCCGGCATCGCCGGTGCACTACCAATTCGACCCGGTGCAGACGACGAAGACGTCGGTGCACGGCGCCATCAACATGCTCGGCTTGGCCAAGCGCGTCCGTGCCAAGATCTTCCAGGCATCGACCAGCGAGGTCTATGGCGACCCGACGGTCCATCCGCAGACCGAGGACTATCGCGGCAACGTCAACCCGATCGGCCCGCGCGGCTGCTACGACGAGGGCAAGCGCTGCGCCGAGACCCTGTTCTTCGACTACCACCGGCAGCACGGGCTCCGGATCCGCGTCGCGCGCATCTTCAACACGTACGGCCCGCGGATGCACCTCAACGACGGGCGCGTCGTGACCAACTTCATCGTCCAGGCTCTGCGCGGCGAGCCGATCACCCTCTACGGCGACGGCATGCAGACGCGCTCGTTCTGCTTCGTGGACGACCTGATCGAGGGGTTCCTGCGCCTCATGGACGCCTCGGACGACGTCACCGGCCCGATGAACCTCGGCAATCCGCACGAGATCACGATCCGGGACCTGGCCGAGCGCGTCATCGCCATGACGGGGTCGCGCTCGCGCATCGAGCGCAAGCCGCTGCCGCAGGACGATCCCATGCAGCGCTGCCCTGACATCGGCTTGGCGTCGCGGGCGTTGGGCTGGGCGCCCACGGTGCCGCTGGAGGAGGGCCTGAAGCGGACAGTCGCCTATGTCGATGCGGCGCTCCGGGAGGCAGGCGCGCCGCGATGAGCGGGCAGAGCTTCGGCACGCTCCCTCTGGCGGAGGTCGCCGCGCAAGGCGGGCTCGAGTTCCTGGCCGGCGTGATCGCCGGCCGCTTCCCGTCGCCGCCGATCACCGAAGCGCTCGGTTTCGCTCTGGTTGCCGTCGACCGTGGCCGCGCTGTCTTCGCGGGGGCGCCAACCGAGCGCCTGTACAATCCGGTCGGCTCCATCCATGCGGGCTTTGCGGCCACGCTGCTTGATTCCGCCATGGGCTGCGCCGTCCATAGCACGCTGCCGGCGGGCCAGCTCTACACGACCGTCGAGTTCAAGATGAACTTCCTGCGCGCTCTCTCGGCGCGAACAGGGCGGGTCGAGGCAGAGGGCAAGGTGATCAACGTCGGCCGTCGCGTCGGGGTGGCGGAAGCGCGCCTGACGGACGAAAGCGGTCGCCTCTACGCGCACGCCACCACGACATGCCTGATCTTTCCCTTGGCGGAGGCATAGCGCCGTCGGTCAGGGCTGCCGCGCGACGACGAAGCGCTGCTCCGAGCCGGTGAGCACCACGCAGGTCAGCACGCCGGTGGCGAAGGCGCCGGTGTCCACGTTGATCCGGTTGCGCCGAACCTCGGGCTGCCGGCGCGGCGTATGCCCGTGCACCACGACGGCTCCGAGATCGGCATCGGACTTCAGGAACGGATCCCTGATCCACATGAGGTCTTCGGTGCGCTGCTGGTCGAACGCCACGCCAGGCCGGATTCCGGCATGGACGAACAGGTAGCCGCCCTCGCGGTGGTGGTGCGCGAGCGACCGCATCCAATCGATATCTGCCTGAGGAACGAACTCCCGCACAACCTCGCCCGCCGGATCGGAATCGTGCCGCAGGCGCGAAAGGACCGGCTCGGGCGCCCCGTAGCTGCGCAGCGTCTCGATGCCGCCGTAGGTGAGCCACGCCTCGATGATGTCGCCGCTGCCGCCGTCGGCGGCCTGGACGAGCATGTCCTCGTGATTGCCGCGCAGCATGACGGTCTCGAAACCGGGCAGGGGCTCGTCCCGCAGCATCTGCACGACGCCCCTGGACTCCGGCCCGCGGTCCACGTAGTCGCCGAGGTATACGAGGACGCGTCGCTTCTCGATGCGTTGGGCGGCGTCGTCGAAGACGCTGCGCCGCAGCGCGGCGAGAAGGTCGCGGCGGCCATGCACGTCGCCGATCGCGTAAACTATCGTTCCTGCAGGAACTTGACCAACCGGTACGTCCACCTGCGGCCTCATTTGCGGGCGCCTCGGCCGGCACACCGGCCGGGCAGACGCATCGGCGTGAGATATCGCCTCTTGCTTCACGCAGGGCAAGCGGCCTGAGCCCGAGGAATCGCTTCGGCTGCGCCGCGTCGCGGGTCTATCCGATATGGCGAACATGCTTGACTTCGTCTGCCTTGCGACGCACGAAATCCTCGTGTTGCGCGGCGCACCGGCGCTCCGAGCCGTTGCGCGGCCCGTCGGTGGAGGGATCATGACGCTGAACGGCACCGTGAAGTGGTTCAACTTGACCAAAGGCTTCGGCTTTCTGGCGCGCGAGGACGGGCAAAAGGACGTGTTCGTCCATATCTCTGCCGTCGAGAAGGCCGGGCTTTCGGGTCTTTCTGAGGGCCAGAAGGTCCAGTTCGAGGTCGCCAAGGGCCGCGACGGCCGTCTGTCGGCGGAGAATCTCAAACTGCTTGGCTGACCTGGCAGTTGTTCCGGCGCGACGCCCGTCCGCCAAGCAAAAGGGATTGCAGCCTGGCGGTTTGCCTTGGCCGCGGTCGATTGGATGTCATGGCCGATCCGCGCCTGCCGACCGACATGTGGGTGCGCGCGCACATCCGGCGGCTGTCGACGCTAGGCAAGCCCATCGCCGTGCTGCGCAGGGGCGAACCGGTCGGCGGCCTCGTGGTGGTGCGCATCAACACGCTCGGCGAGGGGACGCTGATCCTCAGTCAGACACGCGACATCGACGGCAACATCGCCTGGCTCGCCGCGCATGCCGGGAAGCGCGTGCCGGACTCGGAGGCGGACGCCTATGTCGAGCGCGCGGTGAAGCGCGACCCGGATCTTTGGGTGGTCGAGGTCGAGGATCGCACGGGAGGCAATCCCTTCGAGGGGCGGATCCTCGTCTAGGCCAGGGCGTTGCCTGCCGCGCAATTCAAACTATCATCATGATGTCGGCAGGTTCCGATGCGGCCCCGTATTGCAGGAGCGCCGGCCAGGGAGATGCCAATGCCGAGCCGTGCAAGCCAAGCGACGCGCGCGATCGGCGCAGCCTTTGCCGCTGTTCTGGCGTTCCTCGCGGATCCGGAAAGCGCCGGAGCGCAGACGGATGCTCAGGCGCTGCCGACGGTTCGCCCATCCATCGCCATCGAGCCGCAGAACGGCGCCGCCGAGCTCGCCTACGAGATCTTCTTCGGCGGCGCGCGGATCGGCGTGCTCGACGGCCGCGCCACTGTCGACGAGCGCGGCTACGAGCTCACCTTCCGGTTCAGGACGGACGGCGTTCTGGCATGGGCGGTCGAGGGGCGCAGCGTTGCGCGCGCCATCGGCATGGTCAGCGCCGACGGCGGGTTCACCCCGCGGCTCTACGAAACCAGCGGCACGTGGAACGGAAGCCACAGGTCCGTGGCCCTGGAATTCGGCGCAGCCGGACAGATCGAGCGCATCAGCACCAAGCAGGACAAGCCGGAGGAGCGCGACGCCGTCCCGGAGGACAAGCGCGTCGGCCTCGACCCGATCACGCTGCTCATGAGCGTTGCGCGCAACCCGCAGACGGACGGAACGTGGCAGGAGCGCGCGACGTTCGACGGCCGGCGCGTGGTGACCTATCGCTGGCGCTGCGGCGAGCGATCGGAACTCAAGCCGACGTCGACGTCGACGTTCGCGGGCGAGGCCGTGCTCTGCATCGTGTCCGGACGCCAGACGGCCGGGTTCCACCGCTCCGCGCGCCGGATCTTCGACTTCGACAAACCTGGTCGGCTGTGGCTGGCGCCGGTGCGCGGCCTCGGCGTGCACATGCCGGTGCGGCTCGTCATGGACACGGAGTGGGGCGGCTTGATGGTGTACGCGACCAGGACCGGCCGCGCGCCGGACATGTGAAGGCGGAGCCGCCCGCCGCGCTCACGGCGCAGCGATCGCGCGCTCGATCCAGCGCGCCGCGGACAGAAGGCGCTCGTCGTCGCCGCACCGCGCGACGAGCTGGACGCCGAGCGGCAGGCCGCGCGGACCATGGCCGGCCGGCAATGCGATGCAGGGCGTGCCGAGAAGCGTCCACATGCGGTTCATGATCGGATCACCGGTGGCGGCAAGGCCTTCAGGCGCCTCGCCGGGCGCGGCCGGCACGATCACCGCGTCGTAGCGCGATAGCGCGCGCTCCACGGCGATCCGGGCGGAGCTCGCGGCATGGCGGGCCGTCGCCTCTTGCAGCGGCGTGACGGACCCTCCGGCATCGAGCAGCGCGAGCAGGCGAGGGCTCAGCTGGTTCTCTGCTCGGGCACGGATCGCGGCGAGCTGACGATGTCCCTCTGCCTGCATGATCGTGACCTGGGCTGCGATCACGTCCGCCGTCAGCTCGATGTCGCCGACATCCTCGACGCGCGCGCCGGCGGCGTTGGCACGAGCCTTGACGGCGGCGAGCAGCGAGCGCGTTTCCGGCAAGGCCGCATCCCACATCGGCGTGCGCCAGAACCCGAGCCGCGGCATCGACGCGACCGCGCATCGCAGCCCCGCGCCGTCGCGAAGCACGCCAAAGCCGTAGGCGGCGTCCTCGACAGATCTCGCCATCAGCCCGAGCGTGTCCAGGCTCGGCGCGAAGGGAATGACGCCGGTGATGTCGAGCGTGCCATGGCTCGGCTTGAAGCCGACGACGCCGCAATAGGCGGCAGGCCGGATGATCGAGCCGGCGGTTTGGGTGGCGAGCGCAAGCGGCACCATCCCGTCGGCAACGGCAGCGGCCGATCCGCTCGATGAGCCGCCGGGCGTCGCGCTGAGCCGGCGCGGATTGCGCGTCTTGCCGGGTGCGAAGTACGCAAACTCCGTCGTCACCGTCTTGCCGGGAAGGACAGCGCCGGCCGTGCGCAGCCGGGTGACGCATGCGGCGTCTCGCTCGGGTCTATGGCCGGCGAAGATAGCGGAGCCGTAGGTCGTCGGCATGTCCGCCGTGTCGATGATGTCCTTGATCCCGACCCAGATGCCGTGCAGCGCCCCGCGAACTCCGGTCCCGCGCGCCTGCTCGTCGAGTGCTGCGGCGCGCCGCTGAGCGCTCCCTGCGTCCAAATAGGCGAAGGCGCCGACCTCATGCTCGCGCGCTTCGATGCGCGCGCGCAACGTCGCGGCCAGCCCTTCGGCGCTGACCTTGCCCGCAGCCTGCATCTGGAGAGCGGCAACGACGCCAGGCGAATCTTGCGAAACGCTCGGGATTGGTTGGGGGTCCGTCATGGTCTTTCCGTTGCTCCAAGCCGCAATGCAGGTGGTGTCGCTCCGTCTGGCGCCGGAGACTTCAAGCGCGGGAGTGGCGGGTCCCGCGCGCTCGATCGTCCCTGCCAGACCTTCTGGCCTTGGGCATGATCTGGCGGTTTCCCTTGCCGCCTGCCTCCGCTAGCATACGCTAGGTTCGTCCCGCAGCCCTGACGGTCGGCAAGCATCCAGCGACCATGCGATTTCCCCGCTTCTCCATACCCGCTCTTGCTGCGGTCGCGACGGTAGCGTTCGCGACGCCAGGCGCGGTCGTCGTCAATGACCTGTCCTATGAGGCGCAGGCGGAGCAGTCGCGCTTGGCTGCCGTGAACCAGCTCAACAGCGTCCGCGCGCGGCTGGAAGGCACGATCGCCGGCAATCTCCTGCTGGCTGTGGGGCTCGTGGCGGATATTGCAATCAGCGGTGGCATCACGCCGGCGAAGTTCGATGCCATGGCCGCCACGCTGGTCGGGCACGACGACTTGGTTCGCAGCTTGACGATCGCGCCCAACGGGCGCGTCGCCCGCGCTTACCCGGTGTCGGGGAACGACAGCATGGTCGGGCTGAACCTGCTCGACGATCCGGCGCGCGGCGCTGGCGCGCGCGCGGCAGTGCGCAACCGCGAAGCGGTTGTCGAGGGTCCGGTGGCGCTGCCGCAGGGCGGTTTCGGCCTCATCGGCCGCATTCCCGTCGTCGTAGCGAGCGGCGATGTCTGGGGCCTCGTCAACATCACGATCGACGCCGAGCGCCTGTTCGCGCGGGCTGGCCTGATCGGCCTCGGAGGCGACCTCCGCGTTGGGTTGCGCATGCTCGACCAGGACGGCGTTCCCTTCGCCGTGATCTACGGCGATGCGGCGACATTCTCTCCGGGCGCCGTCACGGTGGACGTGCACCTGCCCACCGGGCTGTGGCAGCTCGCCGCCGTCGCGGAGGGCGGCTGGGGATCGGCGGGGCGGCACACGTTCGTCAAGGTCGCGAGCGGGGCCGTCGTCGTCATGCTCGGCATGATCGCTTTCGTGATCGGTGCCTTCATCGAGACGAGCCGGCGCTACACGGGGACCGTCCGGGCCAGCGAGGCGCGGCTGCTGGCAGCGACGCGCGCCAGCGGCGACGGCTTCTGCCTGCTCGACCGCAACGACAGCGTGGTGACCTGCAACGAAGGATTCGCCAGCGTGTTCCAGGTCCCGCCGGAACGCCTGATCGGGACGCGGTTCGAGGACATCATGCGCGAGGCGCACGATCGCGGCGCCGGGTTCATGACCCAGGGCGAGACCTTCGACGTCTGGATCGAGACGCTGAGCAGCCGGCGCGCCGAGGCCGGCAACATGACGACCACTTTCCAGGCGCGCGACGGGCGCTGGTTCGAGCTGCGCGAGCGCACTGCCGAGACCGGCGAGCGAGTCCTGATCCGCTTCGACGTCACCGAGCAGAAGATCCTTGAGGAAGAGCTGCGGCGGCTGGCGACCTCCGATCCCCTGACGGGCGCCGCGAACCGCCGGCACTACCTGCAGCGCGCCCAGGCCGAATGGGACCGCTTCCGGCGCTACAACCGCCCGCTCTCGCTAATGATGATCGACATCGACTACTTCAAGAAGATCAACGACGGCTACGGGCACCCGGTTGGCGACCAGGCATTGAAGCGCTTGGTCGAGACGGCGGGGCAGAGCCTGCGCAACAACGATCTTCTCGGGCGGTTCGGCGGCGAGGAGTTCGCGATCCTGCTGCCGGAGACCGACATCGAGCCGGCGGCGGCTCTTGCAGAGCGCCTGCGCCATCGCCTCTCGCGCATCGAGGTCCCGACCGAGCGCGGGCCGCTCAGCTTCACCGTCAGCATCGGCGTCGCCACGTGCGAGCTCGGCGACGCGAACATCGAGCGGACGCTGAAGCGGGCCGACGATGCGCTCTACCGCGCCAAGCAGGGCGGCAGGAACCGCGTGGAGCGAGCGGAGCCGGCGCTCGACCCTCAGGACGCCGCGCTCGCCAAGGCGCAGGACGCCTGAGGCCGAGCGCACGTCGCTTCACTCGTACGGCGCAGGAGCGCGCAGATGGACATGCTGACCCCACCGCAGCGCGTTTTGCGAGACCGGGCCCGCGCGCTCGCCGAGAGCGCGATCGCGCCGCAAGCGGCGGAGACGGACCGCACGGAAGCCTATCCTTGGTACGCAGTGGAGGCTCTGCGCGGCGCAGGATTCATGGGGATGACCCTGCCCGAGGCGCATGGCGGGCTCGGCGCGTCCTACCTGGACGCCGCGATCGTGATCGAAGAGGTCGCGAAGGTCTGCGCCGCGTCGGCGCGCATCGTCGTCGAATCGAACATGGGAGCGATCGGCGCCATCATGCAGTACGGCTCGCCGGCGCAGCGCTCGCTCGCCGCAGGCATGGTCCTGGCCGGCGACAAGCCCGCGATCTGCATCACGGAGCCCGAAGCCGGCAGCGCCGCGACGGAGATGCGCACGCGAGCCGAGAGGCGCGGCGGCAAGTACGTCCTCAACGGCCGCAAGCACTGGATCACCGGCGCCGGCGTGTCGCGCCTGCACCTCATCTTCGCGCGCGTGTTCGAGGGCGCGGCGGAGCGCGGGATCGGCGGCTTCATCGTCGTGGCCGACGGCAGGGGCGGCCCGCGCGGCTTGGTCGTCGGCAAGCGCGAGCCGGCCATGGGCGTGCGCGGCATCCCGGAGTGTGAGGTCCTGTTCCAGGACCTTGAGGTCGCCGAGGACATGCTCTTGCTGCCGCCGGAGGGCCTGGGGCGGGGCTTCGCGAGCTTGATGAACGCATACAACGCCCAGCGCCTAGGCGCGGCGACCGTGGCTCTGGGGATCGCGGAGGGTGCGTTCCAGCTCGCTCTCGGGTACGCCAAGGAGCGCGAGCAGTTCGGCCGGCCGATCGGCGAGTTCCAGGGACTGCAATGGATGCTCGCGGACATGTCGATCCAGCTCGATGCGTCCCGCAACTTGATTCATGCGGCAGCGCGAACGGCCGCGCCGTTCCCAGACATGGCTGCGGTCGCGCGCGCCAAGGTCTTCGCGGCGGAGATGGCGAACAAGGTGACGAGCGACGCGCTGCAGGTGTTCGGCTCCGCTGGGTACTCGCGCGCGCGGCCGCTCGAGAGGATGATGCGCGACGCGCGCATGTTCGCGATCGCCGGCGGCACGGCCCAGATCCTGCGCACGCAGATCGCCTCCAGCCTGCTCGGCTGGAAGCTGCCGCAGACCCGTGACGGATACGCCCGTGCGGCGGCGCGACGGCAGGCTGCCGAGTAGCGGCCCCTGTCAGGATCCGCGCGGCCGGGCGAGATCGATGCGCGCGGTCAGGGTTGCGAGCGTCGCGATCATGGCCGCGTCCTGGCGCAGCCCCTGGCGTTGCAGGGCCTCCGCGGAAGAGGACCAGCGCTTGCGCGCCATCCCGCCGTCGCCGAGGCGCCACATCAGCGCGCCGAGGACCGGGTCGCGCAGCCTGCCGATCCGCTCGCCGTCGCCCTCAGGCGCAAGCGCGGCCAGCCGGCGAACGAATTCCTGCGCCCGGTCCCACTCCCAGTGGATGATCGCCAGGACGAGCAGCGCAATCGCGTAGCGCGCCTGGCCCTGCTTGTCCGCGATCTCCTCGCTCGTCTCCAGCGCGCGGCGCAGCTGGCGCACTGCCTCGACATGGTCCATGCGCTCCAGGGCGAGGCAGCCCTGCAGCGCCGTCGCCATGGCCCCGAGCCCGAGCTGCCTGCGCGCCACCATGTGCCGGCGCGCGGCGGACAAGTGCTCGCCGGCCTCGTCGAAGCTGCGCGCCAGGATCGCCAGCGCGCCGACATGCATGTCGTCCCGCGCTGCCGAGTCGACTTGGCCGTCGCGATTGCTTTGGTGCCGGTTGAAGCGGAGCTCCTTGCGATTCGGCTCAAGGCGCATGCCGATCTCTTCGACCGTGGCGAGGAGATAGGGCACGAACGGACCGGGATGCGCCTCGGGGTCGTAGAAGCTGGGCTCGATGCCGCAGGCGCCGTACAGCGCACCCTGCAGGATTGCGGCGACAATGCCGTCGGCAAGGAGCCCCAGGCCGAGCGGCCCCGGAGGGACGATCCCCTCGCGCGTGTCGACGGCGCGGTCGAGACCGTCAAGCAACCTGCTCGGAGAGGCGATAGCGGCGGCGACGGCCGTGAGGTCCTCGTCGCATGCCATTCCGTCGATCGCCGCGCCGAGCATCGTGGCCTCGCGCAGGTCGGCGCCGCGCAGGTCTGCGTCCGACAGGTCCGCGTCGCGCAGATTGGCCTGGCGCAGCTGCGCGCCCGAGAAGTCGGTGCCGCGGCAATGCGCCGCCTCGAAGCGTGCCTGCGCCGCCTGCGCGCCGACGAGCTTGGCGCCTTCCAGCCGAGCATCCGCAATGTCGGTCCAGCGCAGGATCGCCCGGCTCAGGTCGATGCCGCGCAGGTCCAGCCCATGCAGATCGGTGCCCGTCAGGTCGGCGCCGACAAGGTCGCGCATGGGGTCGACCCCGGCCAGCCGCAGCTTGCGCATCAGGTTCTGCTCGCCCTGTGCGCTCAGGCTGCGGATCAGCGTCGACACGTCGCCAGCCGGGTTCCGGTCGGGGCCCCCGGGCGCGACGAGCTCCTGCCTCTGGATCGGGCGGCGCGGCGGTTTCTTGTCGGCCGGCATGGTGCGGACCAGGCTCTCGCTGTGCGGTTGGCCAGCCTTGTCGGCCGGGCGCTTCCCAGGGTCGGCCAGCCGGTTTAACAAGTCTTGCCGCATGAGACTTGCGCAGTCGCGCCTGGGCGCCAAGCCCAAGCGAGGATTTCGACCGGACGTTCCTCGTCTCGGCCCGCAGCAGGTTGCCACGATGATCACCGTTTTCGGTTCCATCAATGCGGATCTCGTCGTGCCGGTCGCGTCCCTGCCGCGCCCGGGAGAGACCGTGATCGGGGACAGCTACGCGCTGCTGCCCGGCGGCAAAGGCGCGAACCAGGCGGTAGCGGCAGCCAAGGCTGGGGCCGACACGGCATTGGTCGGCGCGGTGGGCGACGACGCGCTGGCCCCCGCGGCATTGGAGCCGGTGCGGGCCGCTGGGGTGGATATCGGCGCGGTCCCTGTCCTGCGCGGCGCGGCCACGGGCTGCGCACTGATCGCGGTCGACGCTGCCGGCGAGAACCAGATCGTGGTGGCCCGCGGTGCGAACGGACTGGTCGATGCGGCGGCGATCCCGTCACGCCGCCTACGGACCGGCGCCGTGCTCGTGCTGCAGCGGGAGGTGCCGGATGGCCCGCTTTGGTCCGCTGCCGAACGTGCGCGCGCGGCCGGGGCCCGCGTGCTGCTGAACAACGCTCCGGCTGCCCCGATCCCCGACGCGCGCTGGCGCCTGATCGACGTCCTGGTGGTCAATCGAGGCGAGGCGTTGGCCTTGGCCGGGATCGGACACGCGTCGGCGGGCGATCCTCTCGCGGCGGCGCGCGCCTTGGCGGCATCCCACGGCATTGCCGTCGCGGTGACCCTCGGGGGTGCCGGCTGCGTCGTCTTCTGCGCCGAGGGCGCGTGGCGGGTACCCGTTCTGCCGGTCAAGGTCCTCGACAGCACGGGTGCAGGGGACGCTTTCGTCGGAGCCATGGCGGCTGCTTGGGCCGCCGGCCGGCCGCTCCTCGATTCCGTGCGCGCTGGCGCTGTGGCCGGCGGCTTGGCCTGCACGGCGCTCGGCGCGCAGACGGCACTGCCGACAGCTGCGGCGATCGCCGAGGCGCTACCGCGCTTGCCGCCGGCCGAGCGCCTTGCCTGAGCGTCTTCGGGTCAGCGGCGGCTGGTGCCCGTAGGTCTTGAATTTCTCGATGACCACGGCCATCTCCGCGCGCGACAGCAGGACGGGCTTGCCAAGTTGCAGCGCGCGGCAATACATCGCTGCCAAGGTCTCAACCTCGACCGCCAGCGCCAAAGCCTTGTCGAGATCGCTGCCGAGCGCGATGAGGCCGTGATTGGCGAGCAGGCAAGCCTTGCGGTCGCGCAGGGCTGCTACGGCGTGATCGGAAAGCGCCTGGGTTCCGAACGTCGCATAGGGTGCGCATCGGATGTCGATCCCGCCGGCCATCGCCACCATGTAGTGGAACGGCGGGATGCCTTGTCGCAAGCAAGCGAGGACGGTGCTGAACGGCGAATGGGCGTGGACGATCGCGCCGGCCTCTGGCCGCGTGCGCAGGATGTCGTAGTGGAAGCGCCACTCGCTGGTCGGCAAGCGATCGCCATGGGCTACACCGTCGAAGTCGATCAGCACCAGATCGTCGGGCGCAAGCCGCTCGTAGGCGATCCCGGTCGGCGTGACCAGGATGCCGTCGGGGACGCGCACCCCGATATTGCCTGACTTGCCTTGGTTGATCCCCAGGCGGTTCATGTCGCGGCACGCGGCGATCACCGCTTCACGCAGGGCTCGCTCGGCACGGGCGGTAAGGCCTGCCTTGCCAGTTCGTCGGGCCGCCATGCGCTACCTTCCGATCAGCTCGTCGAGCCGGCGCTGCACCGATGCTTGCTCAGGGGCGCCGGCGGGCAAGGACCGCAGCAGCCGCTCCCAGGTCAAGCGCGCGGCGGCTCCGTCGCCGCCGTCGCGTTCGGCCATGCCGAGGTACCACAGTGCCTCGGAATTGTCCGGTGCCGCCGAAAGCACGTTGCGATAGGCCGCGACCGCCGTCTCCGGCACTCCCCCGTTCGCGTCCGCCCAGAGTGCGGCGCGCGCGAGGTCGAGCTGCACGTCTACGCGCTCTGATGCCAGGGCCGCCGCGTTGGCAAAGGCCTCGCGCGCCTGGGCCGCATCCCCCAACGCGGCGCGGGCAAGGCCGAGCCGGCGCCAACCTTCGACGTCCGTCGGCTGGAGCGCGAGCCGGCGCTTGAGCTGCTCCGCAAGGCGCTGCAGCGGGGCGAGGGCCGGGGAGCGCGGCGGCGTCGCGCTGGGTTGCGCAAGTTCCGCCTGTTCCTCGTCCGCCGCGACCAGCACCGGGCCGCTCGGGACGATGTGGGCCGAGAGCTCGATGCCGGCATAGGCCACCATGGCTTCGACTTGATCGGCGAGAGCGGCCCGCATCGGGTCGCGCTCCGCCAGCGTGGCAGGGAGGGCCTGCAGGAGCGCGACGGCCATGTCCGGCCTGTCCGTCTGCAGGAAGCCAAGGGCTTGCAGCGATTGCGTCAGGGGGTCCCGCGGCGCTCCCGCCGCGGCTTGCTGAAGCTTGGCGGCCGCGTCCGCGGACACGCCGCGGGCCGCTGCGGTCAACGCCATGGCGAGGTCCCGCTGGAGGGTTGCGCGGCCCGGGTCAGCCGCATCGGCGACGGCGAACGCTCGAGCGGCCTCTGCGAAGCGGCCCTGGTCTGCATAGGCGCGCCCCAGCATCGCGCTCGCCTCTGCGGTCGCCCCGGGTGCCGCGGCGGCTTCGCCGAGGCGCGCCACCATCAACAGCGGGTCGTCCGTCTCCAGCCCGCTCCACGGGATCGCATGCACGTCGCGCGATGCCGCCGGCTGGCTTGGCAGACCGGGCATGCCCGTCGCGAGATACAGTCCCAGTGCCATCGTCGGCGGCGCGAGACCGACCAGGAGGGCAAGCGGACGCGTTCGGGGCTCTCCCGTGCGCCAGCAGGAGACCGTGAGGATGCCCGTCGTGGCAGCGGCGAGGCAAAGAGCGCAGGCGATCAGAGCGATCATGGCGGCACGCTAGCGACATCACGGCGCCAGGTGCGGAGATCGGCGGCCACAAGCGCCAGTCCCGCCAGCGCCAGGAATCCTGCTCCAGCGAGCGCGATCAGGCCCAATGGCCTGCGGACGATGCTCAGCGACCAAGCGGCCGCATTGTCTTGCGTCCCGATCGGGCCGTGCGCAGTGATCGCGATCAGCCCCAGTCCGGAGTCGATGAATGCGGCGCGTCGAGCCGTCTGCTCGCGGGCGGGATGATGCCTGCGGATCGCCGCGCCGCGGGCGCTGCCATAGCGGAACTCCAGCCGGTCCTCGGCGAAGTTGCCGCCGCCGCCAGTCTCAACCGACGCGAACAGGAGACGCTGCGCGCCGCCACGCCACTCTTCTCCCGCGGCGAGCGCGACCATGGACTTCTCGCCTGCCGAGATCGAAACGAAGAGCGACGCAGCCGTCAAGGCGGCGACGACGTGTGCCATGCTGCGCAAGTGCGTCCGCGGCCATAGGATCGCCATGCGGCCGCCGAGGCCTGCTAGTCCCGCCCTGTGCAAGTGGAGCCTGGCGCCCCAGCTTGACAGGGCGATGGCGAGGGCCCAGGCGCAGCTCCCGAGCCCGATCGCGACGATCCATCCCGGAGCCGCGGTGGGATTGACGGCGCCTGCTATGGCGCCGCATGCGACTCCGACGATTGCGCAAGCCCTCCAGCGCTGCCAGGGAACCGACCAGCTCGTGCCGAGGCGAGAAGCGCGGCGATCGGAGCGACCGGCACTGCGCGCGGCGAGGAACGCTGCGAAGCTCAGTGCCGTCCCGGCGCCGATCGCTCCCCAGGCGGCGCTCGACGGCGTCGCATGCAGAAGAGCGGCCGCCCATGCCAGGAGCGAGAGCGCGATCAGGAGCGCCCTGGCGCGGCCAGGCAGCTTCGCAGGTCCGAGGAGGTGAAGCTGGATCGTCGCCAAGACCCAGACCGGCACGATGCTCGCGAGATCTCCGGTCAGGCTCCACTCCAGATCGGCGAGATCGAGCGCGACGACTGCCGTTGCGATCGCCCAGGTCAAGCGGGCGGAGATCGTCGCGGCATTGGGGGTGCGGGATACCCCGGTGCTTGCGGCGACTGCTGCCAACGTCACGCCGGCGCTTGCCGCGGCGATGATGGCGAGCGCCTTGCCGAACGCTGCAGGGAGGAACTGGAGTGTCGGATCCAGATCGCGACCGTCGATCGGCGCCGGTATCGCCCGGCGGAACGGCTCGTCCGCGAGGAATGCCGCGCCTAGCTGCACGGCCGCGAGTGCCAGGAGAGCCGCCGGGAACCGACCGGTCGAAGCTTGTGCGCGAGGCGCAGCCTCGGCCCGAGCGACTGCGGCGACCGTCAATACCGCTCCGACGGAGACGAGACAAGAAGGCGGCGCTGCGAGCGCTGCCAGGACTCGGTAGGCGAGCGGAGTGGCCGAGCTGGAATGACCCGCTACGGCCGCGAGTGACAGGTCAACGGCGACGAACGACCAGACCAGGGCGGCGACGGCGGCGAGCAGCGGCATCAGGACGGACAGCGGGATGGCGCGCGCCAGTGCCGCTGTCGCGACGTCCCTTCCGCTCCTGCGCCATGCAAGGACGAGCGCGCCGGTCAAGGAGGTGGCGAGCGCGAGAGAGAGCGCGAATTGACCGAGCTCGGCCGCCATTCACCGCTCCCCTCCGCCGCGAACGTGCGGACCGGCGCGTCGGTCGCGCTACTGCGTCGCGGACTGCTTCTTGTCCTGCCAGTGGCCATGCCTCTTCAGGGCGTCGGCGACCTCCGGCGGCATGTAGGTCTCGTCATGCTTGGCGAGGACATTGCGCGCGACGAACACGCCGCTGGCGATCCTGCCCTCCGCCACCACGCCTTGCCCCTCCCTGAACAGGTCGGGAAGCACGCCCTCGTAGGTCACGTCCAACGCATTGGCGCCATCCGTGACGCGGAATTTCACCTCCAGCGTCCCCGGGGTCCGGCGGACGCTATCCTTCTCGACCAGACCGCCGAGGCGGAACTGCCGACCCTCGGCCACGGGCTTCGCCTTGAGATCGGTGGGGCTGAAGAAGAAGACGACGTTGTCCTCGAACGCCGCGAGCATCAGCGCGGCAGCGGTCCCGATTCCCGCGACCAGGAGTAGCACGAGCATCATGCGCCTGCGCTTGCGCGTCATGGACGGCCCTCCTGCTGGCCCGCGGCGGCGCTGTCGCGCGCAGGCTGTGCGGCACGCGTCACCGTCACGCGCGGGCGAAACGCCGGCGCCGACTCGGCGATCTCGGCCTGAGCGAGCGCTGCTTCGTTGCGGCGCACGCCTGCGACGACGCGCCATGCAACCAGTCCGAGCACGAGCATGGAGGCCGCATAGGCCGGCCAGACGAAGGCCGCATAGCCGCCCATGGCGGCGAAGTGGGCCAGACTCGACATCGCGTCCACCTCCCATTGCTGCGGCATTCTCATGCTGCGTTCCGACCAATGCAGCAAGTCGCGTCGCTGCACGACGCAGGCAAGTCGCAATCTATGCCAAACGATCTATCCCGACAGATCTAGATCGCGGCGAGCCCGCAATTGTCCGGCAAAGCCGCGGTGGCAGGCACGTAGGAGATGGTCGTCTGAGCACCAGTTCGGCGCCAGCCTGCAGCCATTGCCACGGTCGCTCCGTCCACGTCCCTGTGCGCCAAGTCACCGTGCGAGAAGGGGCGTAGACGCTCGGAAAAATTAGGTACTGACGCCATGATCTTGTGATCAATAGCACTGCTCCAATCGCATTATCCTGACTGTTGCTCTCCATCGATTTGGTAAGGCCTCGCAGGATGCGACGCCGTCTGGATGGAGGAACAAGATGTTCGGAGAATACTCGCCTGGAATCGGCCTTGTCTTCTCGTTCGCCGTGGTCGTGTCGCTCCTCGGGGCGCTCTACATGCTGACGGACGGCCCGGGCCGCGAGACGCGACGGGTCGTCGAAGCGTCGGATCCCAGGGCGGAGGATGGCCTGCCGGCTTTCGAGTTCGTGCTCGGCCAGGCCGAATCGCCAGCACGGAAGCCGGAGCCGAAAGCTGCCGCGCCGAGCGCGGCGCCGGCGAAGGCGCCGCCGCGCAAGCGCGTGTCGGCATTCGGAGAGGAGTTCTTCCACGCCGCCAGGCGCGGCGAGAAATCGCGCGACCAGGCTGCGGCGCGCGGCAGCAGCGCGCGCGCGGCGATGCGCCAAGCCGAGAGCGCCGATGGACGCCGTCCCACCTTGACGCGCGGCGGCTTGGAGAAGGCGACAGCCGCACGCGCTTCAGGCAGCGCCAAGCCGTCGGCCTAGCGGAGGAGCTCGTCAGGGCTCTTGGAGGCAGCGCTCGAGCGAAGCGAGGCGGACGACGACGGCGACGGCAAGGTCGAGGTCGTCGTCCGTTTGCGCCTGCCGCGCATCGGCCGGGCTCAATCGATCGATGAAGCGCTGGAGCGAGGCGACGACCGGCGAGGTCGTCGGATGGTCGATCCGTCGCGGTCCCTTGCCGGCATCCACCGTTGCCCGGTCGGACGCCCGGTCGTCATAGGTGAGAGCGCGGGATCCCCTTCGGATCACCGCGCGGCGCCGCTTCTCCTCGAACCCGCTGCCGAAGCGCAGGCGCGCCAGGGCTCCGTCCGCCCGGCGCAGCTCCGCGACGTAGACTGCTCCAGCGGCGCCAGCGCCTCGCCCGCGCTCGGCGCACGCCGACACGACCTCCGCGGCGCTCCCGAGCCGGTCGAGCGCCAAGGCAATCGCATGAGGTCCCCAGTCCCACAACGGCGAGCAGTCTGACCGGAACGGCCCAGGACCGCCCACTTCGATCTCGATCACCTCGCCCGGTGTCGCGGGTCCGGCAGCGGCGGTGATCGACTGCCAGGCGGGGTTGGCGAGATCGACGTGGTTGACCAGGATCGGCACCTGCCTGGCGCGGGCCGCAATGCGGACGGCGTCGGCGGCTGCCGCGTCCGTTGCGAGCGGCTTCTCGACAAGGGCCGGGATCCCGAGGGCGATCGCCGCGAGCGCGACGGCGGCATGCGTCGCTGCAGGCGTGGCGGCAATCAGCCCGTCCGGCGCTAGGGCGAAGAGATCGCCCCAGCGCTCGACGCGACGCGCGCCCGGCGGGAGCAAGGCGTCCACATCCGCCTGGCGCGTCGCGACCCCGACGAGGTCCGCTCCGGCAGTATCGGAAAGGGATCGCAGGAGGATGCGGCCCCAAGGTCCTGCACCAGCGATCACCAATCGCTTTCTCGCCGTCGCTTCCTTGGTCCTGGGGTGCGCCGACTGGCCAGGGGCGGCAGGCCTGTGCTGCTGCATTCTCCGACGATCCTGCGGGCGTTAACGGTTTCTCTACCGGGTGTCAGCGGTGGTAGCGTGAAACGCGACGGTGCGACAAGGTCGAGGCCAATGGCGATCAACTGCAGCTCGGCGCGCGACTGCTACGCTGCCGCGCGGGTGCTCTTCGCTCTCGCGGCGGTCGCGCTTGCGCGCCCGGCCGAGATCGTCGCGCAGGAGAAGCGCAACCCTGTCATCGCCAAGCTCGAAGCGAAGACCCGCGAGGACTTCAAGAAGCTCGACGTGAACGGCGACGGCAAGGTCACCGCGGACGAGCTCGTACGCACGCGCCGGCGCGAGTACAACAAGATCCAGGGAGCGCAGAAGCCCGGCGAGGTACAGATCGGCCGCTACATGGATCACTTTGGCGTCAAGGGTAAGGACGTCCTGACCGACCTCCTGTTCCATCTGGACCTTCGCCAGGAGTTCGCCAAGCTCGACAAGAATCTCGACGGCAAGGTCAACACCGCCGAGTACCTGTCGCCGGCCTACGTCTTCATCGCGCGCTTCGACATGAATGCGGACGGCGAGGTGACGGAGCAGGAACTGGTCGACAACATGACGTTCAAGAACCCGCCGCGTCCGCCGGACATGGAGTCCAAGCGCGCCCAGGCAAGGGCGGCGATCTCGCGCGCGCTCGGCACGCCAGAGCGGCAGTAGCGCCGCCCCGTGAGCCGGCTAGGAAGCCGGCTGGTCGTCCACCGCTTCCGCCATGATCAAGTACCGGCCTGGGCCGCCTGCGACGATCGCGTCGAACGGCCAGCAGGTGACCAGCGTCAGCCAGCGCCCGTCCGGCTTGAGCCGCAGGCCAGGGGCGGCGCCCCTGGCGGCGTCGAGAATCACGGCATCGCGCACAACGTAGAGCGTCGCGCGCCCGTCCAGGCGCTCGAGGCGCAGGCTGTCGCCCGGCTCGATCGCCCGGAGGAACGCGAAGTGCGTGTCGCGATGTCCGCCGATGACGCAGTTGCCGTCGTCGCCGGGAGCGGCGCTTGCGCCAACATGCGCCGGGCCGAACGCCATGGCCTGTCCGCTGACGCCCGAGAGCACGATGTGATCGACGCCCAGGCGCGGCACCGTCAGCCGCGCGACGGGCCATGTATCGGCCCAGGGCCAGGGGCGCACGGCCCGGCCTGCGTCCTGCGCCGAGGCGGCTCGTGCCTGCGCCCATGCGCGCGACAGCAGCGCTTGGGCGAGCCACGCCTTTCCATGGAGCCAGAGGCCGGCGCCGCCCTGCCAGGCGGCGACGGCGAGCAGCAAGGCTGCCAGCACCATTCGCCATGGACGCCGCACGGCAAGCTCCGCACCGGTCATGTCCGCACCTTGCGGCTGGAGAGGAGAAGGATCCCGGCCAGCAGGAACGAGGCGATCGCGGCTAGGATCCTGGCGAAGCTGCTGGTGGCGCCCTGGGGCAGCGTGCGGAGCGCCGGGCCGCTCTCCGAGTTGGCGAGAGCGACCAGAGCCGCCGGCGCCTCCACGGGCTCGCCGTCCGCGCGCTGCGGCGCTGGCCAGCGCGGGCGCTCGATGCTGCGGGTGGGGAAGAAGACGGCCGGGTCCCAGCCCTGCGGCAGCAGGGTCGGCAGGATGCTCTGCTCGATCGGCGTTCCCTCGGGCCGCGCTGGCGTGACGTCCACGGCGACGAGGCTGGTCCATCGGGTGACCAAGTCGTGCGCGAGCGCGGTCGCTATGACGTCGCGGCGGACGTGTTCCGGATCGGCGCCGCTCGGCAGGGTGTCGAGGAGCGCATCGACCTTCGCGCGGGCCCACAAGGCGGCGATGCTGCCGTTGCCGCCGGTCGGCGAAGCGGCCGGAGGCAGCTCGACGCGCCATGGCCTGCCGGCAAGGCGTCCGGTGACGACGATCGGGCCGGCCGTCGGCAAGTGGCGGACGGTCGCGACGACAGGCTCGCCGGCGTAGAGGTCCGGGATCCGCTTCGGCCAAGTCTCGGGAGCGGCCTCCGCATCGACCGCGATCGCGATGTCCGTCAGCACCGGGGTCTCGATCTTGGCGAGCAGGGAGCCCATGCGCTCCGCCACTTCCGCGAGGTTCGCGACATGGGCGTGCGTGCCGCCACCGTGCTGCGCGGCCTTGCGCAGGAAGTGTCCGTTGGGCGCCGATCCGATGCCGACGGTGAACAGGCGACTGTCGCCGAGCCCCGCGACGATCAGCCCGAACAAGGCGTCCTCGTTGCCCACGGCGCCGTCGGTGATGAAAACGATCTGGCGCAGCCGGCGCGAGTCGACCCTGCCGTCCAGCGCCAGCTCGAGGGCGCGATCCATGCGGGTTCCGCCTTGGGCGATCAGGGCGCGCACCCACTCCTGAGCCGCGGCGCGTGCCGCCGGGTGCGCGCGAACAGGCACGGGGAAGAGAGTCGAGGCGTCGTCGGAGAAGCGCACCACGTTGAAGCGGTCGTCCGGCCCCAGCCGATCGATCGCCAGGGCCAGCGCGGCTTGCGCCTGCGCGATCGACTGCCCGCTCATGGAGCCGGAGGTGTCGATGACGAAGACGACCTCGCGCGGCTGGCGCGCTGCGCCCGATCGAGGATCGGGCGGCATGACCATGACGAGCGCGTGCACGAAGCCCGACCGCTCCTCGCTGAGCACGGCGGCGGTCGGGGCGGCGCCCGCGGCCGGCCGCCACTCCAGGACGAAGTCGCGATCCGCCGGCACGGCGTCGTCCGCAAGGGACAGCGTTCGGGCCGACGTGCCTTGTCCGGAAATCAGGAGCGCATGCGACGGGCTGTGCATCTCGGCGAGGGGCATGCCGGCGGCAACAGAGGCGCTGAGGGTGACAGGAGAGGCATGCCCCCTGCCCGGCTGGACCAAGGGCGGTGCGATGCGCGCCGCGGCAAGCGGCGCGGGAGCCAGGCCCGCCGCCAGAGCCTCGCCGGCGTGACGCAGCGACGCGGCGGGCGGGACGAAGCGGGGCGCCACCACGAGCGGAACGCGCAGAGTGTAGCGCCCGTCGTCGAAGCGCACGGTCTCGCGGTACCCGACCTGGACGATGACGTCCTCGCCCGGGCCGATGTTGGCCACGGTGCTCATGAAGATGTTGGGCCTCTCCTGCTCGATCAGAGCGGCGCGGGCACCGGCGTCGCGCGCGGCGTCGTAGCGCTGCCGCGCCGCGGCGCGCTCGTCGATGCGGCCGTCGACGAAGCGGTCGCCGATGCGCAGGCGCAAGCGATCGACGGCAGCTCCTTCAGGGAGCGGGAAGACGTAGGTCCCCTCCAGCCAATCGGGCGAGGGATTGAAGAAGTGCTGCGTCACCGTGGCGCGAGCGACGATGCCGTCGACCTCGATCCGCACGTCGGTGTGCAAGAGCGGCGCGGGCAGCCGCGCGACCGCATCGGCGGACGTAGGCGTGGCGCCGAGCAGAAGGCCGCCTGATCGGAAGTCGGCTGGCACCAGCGGCCGGGGCGGAAGCTCGGCGCGCGCTGCGCCGCCTTGCGCAAACGTGGCGAGGCCGGCCGCAGCGGCCAGGAGCAGCTGCACCCATCTCGGCATGCCGTCCTCGAGTCCGCTGGGGCGGCGCAGCGTGGTGCTGGCGCGTGCGTGGACGGCGACGAGCGCTGCGGGCGCAGATGTGGGCATGGCGTCCTCCGTTGCTTTCGCCGTGGCCGCAGGAGGCGGCCGGCGACGGAGGGGAGCGTGGGGCGCCGTCGTGCATCGTCAGTGGAGCGGCCAGCAGGAATCGGCTCAGGCTAGGCGCAGGGCTGGTGCAGGCGAGGGCTCGCGGCACGGGTCGGCCCGTCGCTCGCGCGCATGCTGCGCGCGGCGCAGTCGCGGCATGCGGCGACGGACGCTTGCCGATCCGCTCCCGCGTGCAACACTCCGCGCCCGGGCGCTTGCCGCCCTCGCGCAGCTGTGCGCCCTTGAAGCACAGGGCCGCGCCATTTGACCGGAGCGCCCCTTGAACGAGCAGCTGCGCTTCAGCCCGACCCGGATCGTCCTGACGGTGACCCTCCCGTTCGCGCTCGGGCACTTCCTGTCCTACCTCTACCGCAACGTGAACGCGGTCATCGCTGATGACCTGACTCGCGAGGCGGGCCTCGATGCGACCGGGCTCGGGTTGCTGACCGCTGCCTATTTCCTGTCCTTCGCGCTCTTCCAGATCCCGCTCGGCATGCTGCTCGACCGGTTCGGCCCGCGCAGGGTCCAGGCGACGCTGCTCCTGGTCGCTGCGGTCGGCGCGCTCGTGTTCTCCTTTGCGTCGGACCTGCATTGGCTGACTGTCGGACGTGCGTTCATCGGCATCGGCGTCGCCGGCGGGCTGATGTCGGCGTTCAAGGCGAACGTGATGTGGTGGCCGGTGGAGAAGCTTCCCTCGGCCAATGCCGGCTTCATGGCGCTGGGAAGCCTGGGAGCGCTGGCCGCGACGAAGCCGGTGGAACAGGTCCTGGCCTATACGGACTGGCGGGGCTTGTTCCTCGGCTTGGCCGTCGTCACCGTGATGGCGGCTGGCACGATCCTGACGGTCGTGCCTGAGCGGCCAGGCATCTCCGGCGGCGTCGGCGGCTCGCTGCGCGACGCGCTCGGCGGCGTCAGGACCGTTCTCGCAAGCCGCGTCTTCTGGCGCCTGGCTCCGCTCTGCGTGACGATGCATGCGGCGCTCCTCGGCTACCAGGGACTCTGGGCGGGGCCCTGGATCCGGGATGTCGAGCGGCTGGACCGCGCGGCGACCGCCACGGCGCTGTCCTGGACAGCGGTCGCCCTGATCGTCGGCTTCCTGTCGTTGAGCGTGCTCGTCGAGCGCGCGCGCCGCGTCGGCATCGCGCCGGCCGGCGTGATGCTCATCGGCGCCGTGCCGACGCTGCTCGCGCAGGCGCTGCTCCTGCTGCAGCTGCCTGGCATGTCGACTCCGCTCTGGGTCGCGTTCGCGCTGTTCGGGACGACGTCGATGCTGCCCTATGCCGTCCTGCAGCAGCATTTCCCGCAGGCGCTCGCCGGACGGGTCGGCACCGCCATGAACCTGCTCGTCTTCAGCTCGGTCTTCGGCATGCAGTCAGGCGTCGGGTGGATCATCGACCTCTTCCCGGTCGCAGCCGGAGGCGGCTACGCGGTCGAGGGCCATCGCACGGGCCTTGCCGTTGTGCTCGGCCTGCAGATCTTGGCACTTGCATGGTTCCTGGCATGGCGGCGGAGCGCGCCCATTCCCATCCGGGTCCCGCCTGCGCCATGATCAGGTCCGCCGCGCGGGGGCCCGCGCGGCCTGGGCATCGTTGGAGCTGGGATCCGGACCATGCGCGCCCGCTGGCCTGCGCTGCTGCTCGCGCTGCTTGCCGCCCAGGCGGCCGCGGGCGCGCGTGCGCAGGAGCGAGCGGCAGGACAGCACGAGACCTGGCAAGGCCGCCCGAGCACCAGCCCGCGCTGGACCGTCTACCCGACGCCGCCGGTTCCATCGTCCCGGCCGCGCCGGCCGCTGAGCGCCGAGCCGGTGCCCGGCATGACGCGCCCTGCGCTTGTCGCGCCTGGGCAGTCTGCGCCCGGGGACGTGCCGGCGCCGGCAGGCGGGACCTGGCAGCCGCAGGCAAGCTCCGAGCTGCCTCGCTACGGCAGGGGCGACAGCGAGGCAGGCGCCATCGGAGTGGATGCGCCGCCGCCGCCGATGCCGACCTTCGTCGATCCGGTCTATCGGCGGGAGGAGCCCTCCAAAGAGCCGCAACCGTTGGAGCCGCCCTCTGCCGGCGTCGGGCTCCAGCTGCCGGGGGCCAAGCCGGCGCAATAGCCTCGTCAGGAGATCTCGGTCGCGCCTGATGCCTCTGCGCGGAGCGCGCGCGGCTACGCTGCGCCGGCGCCTGCACCAGCCGGGGCGAGGGCCATCTTCGCCTTCATCTGCTCGCGGATCTGCAGGGCCACGGTCGGCACCCGCCTGATGTCGAAGGTCGGCTTGGCCTCGGAGAGCCCGCCGGTGCGCTCGAACGTCTCCTTCGCGCGCTTGATCAGGTCGCCGACGAACTCGCGCGTCTCCGCGTTCATGCCCTTGCTGAAGCCGGCGATCTGGTTCGCGTCGGCCTCCGTCAGCTTGCCGGCCTTCACCTCGACCGCGAGCTTCTGCATCGTGCGCTGCAGCTGCAAGAGGTCGGCGACGACGATGCCGTAGCGGTTGGGGATGCGCGAGCAGATCATGAAGGCGTCCATCAGCGACAGGCCGTTGAACAGCCGCTTCACGCACTCGGTGCGCGACAGCATCACCGCCGTGTGGAACACAGTGTTGCCACGGGCGTCCTGCTGCAGCAGCAACGACAGGCTCGCGTTCTGCGGCGCCGGCGACTTCTCGTCGACCGTGATGTCCTTCTTCACGGTCTGGCCGCGCGTGTCCTTGCTCGTGGCGACGAGGTTCTCGTTCTTCAGGAGGCCGCAGATGATGCCGACAGCCTTGGCGCGGTTGGCGATCACGGCCTTGGTCAGCGCGCTCTGGAAGCTGCGGTTGCGGAACGCCAGCCGCTTGTAGATCCTGACCTGCTGCTCCGCCTTGGCGAGGCCGGGGTCGCGCGCCGCGATCTCGCGCACCTCGTCCTCGGTGACGCGCAGCAGCATCTCGATGATGCCCTCGAAGAGCCTGGGCATGTCGAGCTCGGCGATGCGCATGAACAGGGACTCGCGCCGCTGCCCGCCGACGAAGGAGAAGAACAGGCGCTCGGTGTGGTTGCGCAGCTCGCGCTCCGCCTGCGGCGCCATGCCCTGGCGCAGCGCGATCTGCGAGAGCAGGCCTTCGTTGTTCGTCAGATCGGAGTCGAAGATCGTGTAGAAGACCTCCTGCTTGATCTGCTCGTTGCCCTTGATCCTGTCAGGGAGCGCCTGCTCCATTTCCGCCAAGGTCAGCTCCTTGGCGGCATTCATGCTGTTGATCGACTTCCACTTCACCTCCGGAAGCAGAAGCTTCGCCAGCGCGCTCTCGTCCTGGTTGTTCTTGCGGCAGTAGTCGACCTCGAGCTGGATCAGCAGCTTGGCGATCGTCAGCCCGTTCTCGGTCTCGTTCTTGGCGAGCGTGTTGGCGAGGTAGTGCCAGATGTCGTTGAGCTCGCCGTCATGGTGCTTGAGGTGCTCGTAGACCTTCTCGCTGACCGTGGACTCGGCGAATTCCTTGAAGATGTTGGCCAGGGCCAGGCCCATCTCGATATCGCCCTTGGCCAGCTGGTACTGGAAGAAATTCTCGCCCTTCTCGCCGCGGGACCCGAACAGCTTCAGCTGGCTCTCGTCGAGCTTCAGCCACTCCGAGAGAAATCTCTCGAGCGAGCCGGTGCGCTTGGCGTACCGCGTCCTGATTTCTTGGTCGAGAGCTTGGAGAGTGCTCATTATCGCTCTGTTGCGCTCTGCTCGCGGCCTGTTGCCAGCCGAAGTGTCTCCTTCGCGACGGTCGCCAGCCGGCAGCTCGCGCAGCCTCCGTCGCTCCGGACGAGCCCCGGGAAGGCTCCGTCGCATTGTTGTTTAAAGCCATTCGCAGGCCTTGGTCTAGGGCCTAGAGGCACATCCAAGGCCGCAGCCGGAAACCCCTGGATTTTCGAGGCATGGGCTCGGGTCGCCCCGTGTCCTGCTGGGCTTGGCGCCCTACTGCCTCAAAAGAGTGCAGCGCCTGTCCTGCGGCCGGCCCGGGCACCGCTCGGGGCGGGCGCGCAGCGCGCGGCATCGCCAGCGCGCTGCGCTTCGTCCGCTCAGAACAGGCCGACGATCTTGCCGTCGGCGCCGACGTCGATCGAGTCGGCGGCTGGCACCTTGGGCAGGCCAGGCATGGTCATGATCTCGCCGCAGACCGCCACGACGAACTCGGCGCCGGCCGAGAGCCTGACGTCGCGCACGTTCACGATGTGGTCGGTCGGCGCGCCCTTGGCGTCGCCATTGGTCGAGAAGCTGTACTGGGTCTTGGCGATGCAGACCGGCGCCTTGCCGTAGCCGAGCGCCTCGTAGGCCGCGAGCTGGTCGCGCTCGGACTTGTCGGCGGTGACGTCCTTGGCGCGGTAGATCTCCCGCGCGATGGTGCGGATCTTCTCGAACAGCGGCATGTCGTCGGGATAGAGCAGCTTCAGCTTGCTCTTGCCGCTGTCGATCACCTTGACCACGGCGCGCGCGACGTCGGCCGCACCGGCCCCGCCCATCGCCCAGTGGTCGGCCATGACCGCCTCGACGCCGAGCTTCTGGCATTCCTTCTTCACCAGCGCCATCTCCGCGTCGGTGTCGGCCGAGAAGCGGTTGATCGAGATCACCGGCACGATGCCGAACTTCTGCAGGTTCTCGATGTGGCGGCGCAGGTTGCTCATGCCGGATTCGAGCGCCTTGAGGTCCTCCTTCTTGAGGTCCTCCTTCTTGACGCCGCCATGCATCTTCAGCGCGCGGATCGTGGCCACGACGACGGCGCAGTCGGGCGCGAGGCCCGTCTTGCGGCACTTGATGTCGAGGAACTTCTCGCCGCCCAGGTCGGCGCCGAAGCC
>JAEULF010000001.1 GCA_016793965.1 Alphaproteobacteria bacterium
CCGCGCGGCCGAGCAGCCGGCCGATCAGGCTGCGCCGGAGCGGGTAGTGCTTGGTCAGGCCCTCGACGGTCAGGAGCGCCATGTCGACTTCTCCCGGGCCGCGCGGCGGATCTCGGCGACGTCCGCCAGGCGGACGCAGGCGGCGTCATGCGCCGGTCCGCCCGGGGGGCCGACCGCGACCTCGGGCGGCCGCGCGTCGCCGCAGCGCGGCTGCGCGAAGGGGCAGCGCGCGGCGAAGCCGCAGCCGCCGATCGGCGCCGCCAGCGCCGGCGGGTGGCCGGGGATCGAGATCAGTTCCTTGCCCGGCTTGGCGATGCTCGGGAAGGCGTTCTGCAGGCCGAGCGTGTAGGGATGGAAGGGGGCAGCGAACATCGCCGCGGTGCTGCCCTGCTCGACGATGCGGCCGGCGTACATGACGGCGATCCGGTCGGCCATCTCGGCGATCACCGCGATGTCGTGCGTGATCAGCAGGATCGAGCTCTTCACGCGCGCGCGGATCTCGGCGATGCGCCTGAGGATGCGCTCCTGCACCAGCACGTCGAGCCCGGTCGTCGGCTCGTCCATGATGACGAGCGGCGGCTCCAGCGCCAGCGCCATGGCGATCATGGCGCGCTGGCGCATGCCGCCGGAGAACTCGTGCGGGAAGCGGCGCGCCAGCCCGGGCTCGAGCCCGACGATGTCGAACAGCGCGGCGACGCGCTCGCGCGCCTGCGCGCCCGTCATGTCGGCATGCGCCTGCAGTGCCTCGACGATCTGGTCGCCGACCCGGTAGGCCGGGTTGAGCGAGTTCTGCGCGCTCTGCGGCACCAGGGCGAGCTGCTTCCACAGCACCTCGCGGCGGAACGTGCGGTCGGGCAGCGCCAGCAGGTCGCGGCCGCGGAAGGCCAGCTTGTCGGCCGCCATGACGGCGCCGGGCGGCAGCAGGCGCAGCAGCGCCCGCACGAGCGTCGACTTGCCGCAGCCGGATTCGCCGGCGACGCCGAGCACCTCGCCCTCGCCGATCGCGAAGCTGACGCCGTCCACGGCATGCACGGCGCCGCGCCGCGTGCGGTAGCGGACGCGCAGGTTGCGGACTTCGAGCAGCGGGGGGGCGCCGTCGCGCGGGGCCATCGCCTAGCGCTCCTGCAGCCGCGGGTTGGCGACCGTCTCGTAGGCCCGGCTGATGAAGACCAGCGCGGCGACGAAGACCACGATCGCCAGGGCGGGCGGCGCGAACCACCACCAGGCCGTGCGGATGCGCCCGGAGGTCCAGAGGTCGAACAGGATGCCGCCCCAGGTGACGAGATCCGGGTCGCCGAAGCCGAGGAAGCTCGCCGAGGCCTCGGTGATGATCGCCCAGGCGATGTTGAACGCCGTGTAGAGCAGCAGTAGCGGCAGCACGTTCGGCATGATGTGCAGGTAGATGATGCGCAGGTCGCCGGCGCCGCGCGCGCGCGCCGCGGTGACGAACTGGCGCTCGCGCAGCGACAGCGTCTGCGCGCGGATGACGCGGGCCGACGTGCGCCAGACGATCACCACGATCGCCAGCACGACGAAGGAGATCGAGCGGCCGAACAGCGCGATCAGCACGATGACGAAGGGCAGGAACGGCATGCCGTAGACGATGTCGGTCAGCCGCATCAGGACCTCGTCGATCCGGCCGCCGTAGTAGCCGGCGATCAGCCCGATGTTGGCGCCGATCAGGATGGAGATCAGGCCGCTGACCAGGCCGATGGCGACGGTGGTGCGCGTCGCCCAGATCATCTGGCTGAGGATGTCGCGCGCCAGCGAGGTCGTGCCGAGCAGGTACTCCCAGGAGGGCGGGCGCAGAACGGCCATGCGGCCGTCGGCGGCGCGCAGGCTCGTCCAGGGGTCGTGCGGCGCAATGTACGGCGCGAGCAGCGCCACCAGCAGCGCGAAGCCGACGATCAGCGCGCCGATCATGCCGAGCCGGTCGGCGCGGATGATCCGCCACTGCTCGGCAAGGAAGCGCAGCACGGCGGTCATGCGGCATCTCCGCGGCCGACGGATCTCGCTCGCGCGGCTTGCGATCCGGGCTTGCCCCACCCCGACCCTCCCCGTGCTGCGCACGGGGAGGGGGACGCACGGAGCCGCTTCCCCCTCCCCGTCGCGCAGCGATGGGGAGGGTCTGGGCGGGGCATGCGCCGGCCGGCGTCAGCGCGCATGGCCGGTCCTGATGCGCGGGTCGAGCCAGCCATAGGAGAGGTCCGTCAGGAGGTTGAGGCCGACGACGAGGGTTGCCAGCATGAAGAAGGTCGCCTGCGCCACCGGGTAGTCGTGGCGCGTCGCCGCCTCGACCATCAGCTTGCCCATGCCGGGCCAGGAGAACACGGTCTCGACCACGACCTGGCCGCCGATCGCGAATCCCAACAGCAGCGAGGCGACGGTGACGATGCCGAGCAGCGCGTTGCGCGCGGCGTGCCGCACCATGACCACGGCGGGCGACAGGCCCTTGGCGCGGGCGAACTCGACGTAGTCGCTGCCCATCACCTCCAGCATGGAGTCGCGCATGATCAGCATCGGCGTCGCCAGGTAGTAGACGGTGATCGCGGCCGTCGGCAGCACCAGGTGGGAGAGGAAGTCGGCCGAGGTCACGATCTCCCAGAGGCCGAACAGCTTGGAGCCCGGCGTCAGCATCCCGGCCGATGGCAGCAGGTCGAGGTTGTAGGACAGCACCATCAGCAGGAGGATGCCGGTCACGAAGGGCGGTGCCGCCTGGAACACCAGCGCGGCAAGGGTGGCGCCGATGTCGAGCGGGCCGCCGCGCCGCCAGGCCATCAGCATGCCGAGCGCGCCGCCGAAGCCGATCGCCATGGCGAGGCCGGCCGACATCAGCAGCAGCGTGTTGACCATGCGGTCGGCGACGATGCGCGCGACCGGCTCGAAGGTCGTGAAGGACTGGCCCCACTCCAGCGTGGCGACGTTGGCGAGATAGATCAGGTATTGCTGCCAGAGCGGCCGGTCGAGGCCGAAAGCCGCCTTCAGCCGGGCTTGGGCAGCGCCGTCGAGCGCCGGGCTGATGACCTGGGCGGTGGGGTCGCCCGGCATCAGGCGGAACAGCACGAAGAGGATCGTCGCGACGGCCAGCAGCGTCAGCGCCGCATGCGCCAGCCGTCGCGCGATGTAGGTGCCCATTCCCCGGGGCTTCGGGTCAGGGCCGGGTCAGGCCGGGTACTTGAGCTTGCCCTGGCCGTCCCAGGTGAAGCCCGCCTTCTGCAGGATGTCGCGCGCCTTCTTGGTGTCCTCGGCCGGCGCCTTGACCGCCGGGTTGTGCCAGAACGCGTTGGCCGGCGAGATCACCGAGGCGCCCGGCTCGGCGTAGCCCAGCAGCACGAGCTCGCTGATCTGCTGACGCGGGATGACGAGGTTGAGCGCCTGCCGGAATGCCGGGTTGTTGAACGGCGCGATCTTGTTGTTGTAGGCCAAGTGGTAGAAGCCGTGCGTCGGGTAGCCCTTGGCGACGATGTTCGGCTTGCCCTTGAGCTGGTCGACATGGCTGGCGCCGATCGCGTAGCGCGTGCGGTGGCACTCGCCCTTCTCCAGCGCGGCCGCCATGGCGTCGTGGCTGCCATAGACGACGCGCAGGTTGCCCGCGCACTTGGGCGGGCTGAAGTGCTCCTTGTTGGCGCTGACCTTGAGCTCCTGGCCGCGCCGCCAATGGTCGAACTTGAACGGGCCGCTGCCGATCGGGTTCTCGTTGGCGAACTTGAGCGCGTCGTCGACGCCGCCGCCGGGGATCCTCTCCCAGACGTGCTTGGGGATGAGGAAAACGCCGGCGAGCACGGTCGACAGGATCGGCGCGAAGGGCTTGGTCAGGCGGAAGCGAACGCTGTCCGCTCCTGTCACATCGACCGCCTCGATGTTGCGCAGGTAGGCCAGGAAGAACGGCGCCTTCTGGGCCAGATGGTAGTCGAAGGTGAACTTGACGTCCTCGGCCGTGACCGGCTTGCCGTCGTGCCACTTCATGCCCGAGCGGATCGTCACGTCGATCGTCTTGTCGTCCGCCGCCGTCACGCTCTTCGCCGCCCAGAGCGTCGGCTTGCCGTCCGGGCCGATGCGCATCAGCCGGTCGTAGATCATGCCGATCTCGTAAAACTCGAAGATGTCGTTGGCCGAGATCGGGTTGAGGTGCTTGACGTCGGCGTTGTGGCCGGTGACGACGTAGCCGTCGCCGCCGATCGGCTCCATGCCGATGTCCGACCAGAAGCTGCCGATGCCCTCGCCGAGCTGCGGCACCAGCCCCTTCACCTTGTCCGAGCGGTGCGCCATGGGGAGCTGCGGGTAGGCGACGATGGTGCCCGGCTGGTCGTCGTAGATCATCTGCTGCGCCTCGAAGACCGGCGCCTTGCGCTTCTCCAGGTCGAGCATGCCCTCCTGCTGGACGGCGAGCGCGTCGAGCTTGGGGTTGGCGTAGCCCATCCAGTTGAAGCCGCCGCGCCGGTGCTCGCCCGAGTGATGCATGCCGTAGATGAAGACCTGCGGGTCGATGCGGATCGGCGAGCCGGCGAGGATCACCAGGAACATCTCGTAGTCGTGCTCCATCACGACCTTCTGGATGCCCTGGTTGTAGTCCATCGGGTTGGCTTCGCAGTTGAAGCCGATCTTCTGGCAGGCCTGGGCGATCAGCCGCGCGATCTCAGGCCGCGCCGGGTCGAGCTGCGCCGTCGCGGTGATCAGCGAGCGCTTCTCGACGACGCCGCCGGCGGTCTGCGCGCCGGCGCCGCCCGGCAAGCCGCCGAGCATGGCCGTGCCGGCAAGGGCCGACGAGGATTGCAGGAATGTCCTACGGCGCATGGTCATCTCCCCTGACATGCCGCTGAAAGCGGGTTCACCTGGGGATGCTATTGAGCCGACAGCGGACTCGTCCAGTGCCACGACGGCCGAGCCAGGGCGCGCCCCGGTCGCGGCTAGATGACCTGGCCCTTGGGAGCGACGCAGGCCTCTCGCCGGACGCCGTACTCGACCTCGC
Organism: Alphaproteobacteria bacterium; assembly: GCA_016793965.1. Taxonomy (GTDB): domain Bacteria; phylum Pseudomonadota; class Alphaproteobacteria; order JAEULF01; family JAEULF01; genus JAEULF01. Next base: position 4,970 of record JAEULF010000001.1, read on the forward strand.
CGTTGCTCCACTGACAGCGCACCGAGCCCGGCGGGCTGCTGTCCTTGGCGAGAGCCATGATGCCGCCGACGACCAGCGTCACGCCAAGCACGGCGGCATCGCCGATGACCGATGCCATGTAGAGGTCGTCGTTGTTGCAGGCCTGGGTCGGCATCAGGAGCGCAGCCGCCAGGGCAACCCGCTTGAGCATGGCGCGCCTCCGTGAGGCGAGGTCTACTCGCCGTTGAAATACTGCATAGTCACGGCGATGCTGGCGCCGCCCTCCGGCACGTCGAACGCGACCTTGCGCCAGCTCGGCTTGCCGAAGACCGGCTTGGCGTCGTTCGAGAAGCCGTATCCCTCGCGCGGCAGGCCCAGGAAGTCGCGGTCGTAGCGCCCGTTGCCGTTCTCGTCGTGGAACATCATCAGCGCATAGCGCCCGGGCTGCAGGCCGTCGAAGGTGAAGAGCACCTTCGGCAGCGCGGCCGGCTCGCGCCCGACCGCCGCGAAGCCGCGCTGGTGGTCGTAGCAGGTCTCGTCGGCGCAAACGGCGACCTCGACGAGACCCATTGCATTGCGCAAGCCGCCGACGGCCACCGTCAGCGTCTCGGCGCGCGCCGCTTGCGGCGCGAGGCCGGCGACCAGGCACGCCGCTGCCGCCGCCAGTCCGATGCGACGCAACAGGCTCAGCCCAACGGTGGCCTCGGAGGTCCCGCTCATGTCTCTCCCCACGCCGGTTTCGGCCCGCTCGGATCCGGCGTCAGACGACGCGCCGGTGCGGTGCGCACCTTAGGCAAGGTCGGCGCCGGACGGCCAGAGCTTTGATTCGCCGAACTTATGCTGCACTGCAAAAAAGCGCTTGACGCCGGGGCTTGAAGTGCCGATAAACACCCCCAGATGTTGCATTGCAGCATGACGGTTCTCCGGAGCAGAGGCGACCGTTGCCCAGCTCTGGTTCGCAGTTGCAGCACATTAGGGACGCCAACCGAGGGGAAGAGGGAGTTCAGCTATGACCACCAAGATCGATCCGACCAATGTCATGAAGACCGTGCAGGACGCCGTGGAGCAGACCCGCGCGACCTTCGAGAGCTTCACGAAGGCCTCGAGCGAGGCTGCGCAGCAGAGCTACCAGCAGATCTTCGGCTCCGCGCAGACGCAGATGCAGAAGGCCACTGTCGACGCGCAGAAGGGCTACGAGGAGCTCGCGAAGTTCCAGAAGGAGACCCTCGACGCCGTGACCGAGTCGGGCCAGCTCTTCGCCAAGGGCGCCGAGGCCATGGGCAAGCGCGCGGCAACCTTTGCGCAGGGCGCGATGGAGCAGGCCATGGCGCATGCCAAGTCGTTGATGAGCGCCAAGAACGTCAACGACGTCATGGAGCTGCACACCTCGTTCCTGAAGCAGACCTACGAGAAGACGGTCGCCGAGGCGAACGCGCTGCAGACCATGGGCGTGAAGCTCGCCAACGAGTCGATCGTCCCGATCAAGTCGAAGGCCGAGGCCGCCGTGACGAAGTTCGTCAAGGCCGCGTGACCCTTCGCTGCGGAGACCCGCAGACGATCAATGGGGCCCGGCGGGAAACCGCCGGGCCCTTTGCGTTCGGCGATGTGCCTGAGGGTCGTCCGCTCAGCCCGGGCCATCGACCTGCGCTTCTGCGAAGGTGCCCATGCCGGCATGACAGGCGCAAGCGGCGCGGACCAGCGGCACGGCGAGCGCCGCCCCTGTCGCCTCGCCGAGCCGCATGCCCAGGTCGAACAGGGGCGCCTGGCCGATCGCCTTGAGCAGCCGGTCATGCCCAGGCTCGGCCGAGCGGTGCGCTGCGCGGCAGTGGTCGAGCGCCCGCTTGTCCGCCTTGAACAGCACTGAGGCGGCGGCCGTGGCGACGAAGCCGTCGAGCAGCACGGGGATGCGGGCATGACGCGCCGCCAGCACCGCGCCTGATATGGCGGCAAGCTCCAGCCCGCCGACGCAGCGCAGCGCGTCGAAGGCATCCCCCGCTGCGATCGCGTCGCGGTGGCGCGCGACGCCGGCCGCGGCGACCTGCGCTTTGCGGGCCAGCGTCGCGCCCGCGACGCCGGTGCCCGGACCGACCCAGTCGGCGGCGCTGCCGCCGAACAGCGCCAGGCAGAGGGCGGCTGCCGTCGTGGTGTTGGCGATGCCGAGCTCGCCGACGCAGAGCAGGTCGATGCCGCTCTCCACCGCCATCATGCCGTAGGCGACGGCGCGGGCGCATTCCTCGGCGTCCATGGCCGGCGCGGCCGTGAAGTCGCGCGTCGGCACGTCGAGGTTCAGCTCGAAGACGCGCAGGTCGGCGTCGATCGTCTCGCAGAGCTGGTTGATCGCCGCCTGGCCGGCCAGCGTCGCCTGCACCATCTGCGCCGTCACGCTGGCCGGATAGGCGGAGACGCCCTGGGCGGCGACGCCGTGGTTGCCGGCGAAGACGCAGACGCGCGGCCGGCGGACCAGCGCTGGATGGCGGCCCTGCCAGGTCGCCATCCAGGCAGCGATCTCCTCGAGCCGGCCAAGCGCCCCCGGCGGCTTCAGGAGCTGCGGCTCGCGCGCCGCCGCGGCGGTGCCCGACGCCAGGTCGGGGCCCGGGATGGCGGCGAGGATGCGGCGGATCTCGTCGAGGTCGGGACCGCGCGGCGCGGCAGGCTCGTGGTCGCTGCCGGGGTCTTCTGCGGGCATGTGCTGGCTCCACTGGCGTCGCGCGCCTTTTAGAGGCGCGGCGAAGCCGTTACAACGTGCGCATGAGCGATGAAGCAAGCGGAAGCGACGGCGGGGGCGACGGCAAGGGAAGGCGCCTGCGCGAGCTGGGCGCGGCCTGGTCCCTGCTGACGATCGTCCCGGTCCCCGACGCCCTGCGCCCGGAGACCGCCGACTTCCGCGCGTCGGTCTGGGCCTACCCGCTGATCGGCGCCGGCATCGGCGCGGCGGCGGCGGGTGCCTGGCTCCTCGGCTGCTGGCTGCTCGGCGCGGGGTGGCTCGCCGCGGCGCTCGCCGTCCTCGCCGCGGTCGTGCTGTCCGGCGCCCTGCACGAGGACGGGCTTGCCGATTCCGCCGACGCGCTCGGCGCTCGCGGCGACAGGGAGAGGGCGCTGGCGATCATGAAGGACAGCCGCATCGGCGCTTTCGGCACCCTGGCGCTGCTGCTGGCATCGGCGCTGCGCATCGGCGCCGTCGCCGCGCTGGCGCCGTGGGTCGGCGCCCTCGTCCTCGTCGCCGCTGCGAGCGCCAGCCGTGCCGTGCCGGCGGTGCTCCTCGCCGTGCTGCCGCCGGCGCGCAGCGACGGGCTCGTGGCGAGCGCCGGGCGGCCGGCGATGGGCGACGCGCAGAGCGCCGCGGGCGTGGCGTGCGGCATCGCCCTGGCGGCGGGGCTGTTCCTCTCGGGCAGCGCCGGCTTCGGCGGTGCGCTCGCCTGGCTGCTCCTCGGCGGCGCCCTGGCGGCCGGTGCCCACGCGCTGGTCGCAGGCCAGGCCGAGCGGCGCATCGGCGGCGTCACCGGCGACGTCTGCGGCGCCGCCCAGCAGCTCGCCGAGATCGGCGTGCTGCTGGCTGCCGTCGCTTGCCTGCGCGACTGAGGCCGATGGAGGCACCCGCCGTCACGCGCTGGTGGTGGCTGCGCCATGCGCCGGCGGCCGCACCCGCCGCCATGATCCTCGGGCGCGGCGATGTTGCCGCCGACCTGGCGGCCGACGCCGCCGCGCTCGACGCCGTCGCGCGCCTGCTCCCCTCCGATGCGGCGTGGCAGACGACGACGCTGCGCCGCGCGCGCGAGACGGCGGCGGCGCTGCGTGCGCGCATCGCAGGCGTGCCGCCCGCGGCGACGGTGGCCGCCTTCGACGAGCAGGATTTCGGCGCCTGGACAGCGCGCACCCATGGCGAGATCGGTGCGCGCGAGGCGGCGGTCGCCGAAGCCTTCTGGCGCGCGCCGGCGACTGCGACGCCGCCCGGCGGCGAGAGCTTCGCGGCGATGATCGGCCGCGTCGGACCGGCGATTGCGTCGCTCTGCGCCGCCCATGCCGGGCGCGACGTGGTCGTGGTGGCCCATGCCGGCACGGTGCGCGCCGCCCTCGCCGTGGCTCTGGACTTGGCTCCGGAGCGGGCGATCGGCTTGGTGGTCGACCCGCTGAGCCTGACGCGCCTCGACCATGTGGCGACCGCCGATCCGGCCGATCGCTGGGGCGGGCCTACCGGCGTCTGGCGCGTGGTGCGCGCCAACGTGCGCGCGGTCAGCTGAGGCCGAGGCGCAGCAGCACGAGGAGGCAGAGCAGCAGCGCGTTGAGGCCGGCGGCGACGGTGAGCGCGAGGCCGCCGCGCTTCAGGTCGACCGGCGTCAGGCGAGCGCGGCCGGTGCCGATCCAGGCCTCCTGCACGATCTCCTGCGGGTAGCGCCTGGGACCGGCCAGCGCGAGGCCGAGGCCGCCGGCGAGCGCCCCGATCGGCCAGCCGGCCGCCTGGCTGCGGTGGTGCTTGGCATGCGCCAGCATGGTGCGCAGCGCGCGCCCGGCCGAGGCGCCGGGCACGAAGGCGCAGGCGGCGGCGGTCAGCAGCCCGGCGATGCGCGCGGGAAAGAACTTCAGCGCCGCGTCCATCCGGCGCGGCGTCAGGCCGAAGCTGGCATAGC
>JAEULF010000007.1 GCA_016793965.1 Alphaproteobacteria bacterium
ACGCCGACCCGCGCGCCGACGTTGATCGCAGCGACGATCGAGGCCGTCACCGGCTGGTCCGGGTTGAGCATCAGGTCGGGAAGCTCGATGAACGGGTAGAGCGCATCGACGCCGCGCAGCGCGTCCTGGCGCGTCGACGCGGTGGTGATCTCCGCGCCGCGGACGCGCAGCACGAGGTCGGCCTCTACGATCGGCCGCGTCGCGTAGGGGATAGCGACGGTCGCACCGTCCTCGACCAGCATGCCCAGCAGCAGCCGTCCGGCCACGGGCGTCGAGACGCCGAGCTGTTGCTGCACGGCTTTCGAGGTGAGCCCGACCTTCCACCCGACCGGCGGGCCCTCGGTCCGGCGCAGCTCGGCGACGAAGGCGTCCTGCGCGCACAGCGCCGTCGCCATGGAGATGTGACCGCCGACCTCCGGGCCGAGAATCGGCTCCTTCGCGGACCAATGCTCCGCGATCTGCCGGCCCAGGGTCGCGCAGTAGGAAGCGGACGCCGCAGGCGAGGTCGGGACCGCGACCAGGATTCCCAAGCCCACCGCGCACCGCTTCAAGCCGCGCATCCCACCCTCCCGTGAAGGCAATGCCGTCACGCCACCCGCGGCACCGAGACGCCGATCATGCTGTCGCGCGTCACCAGCGAGGCCAGCTCGCCCTCTCCCATCGACTCGCTGCCGGCAGGACGCATCGGCAGGACCATGTAACGCAGGTCCGCGGTGCTGTCGTGAACGCGCAGCTCGACCGCATCGGGGATGCTGGTGCCGAACTCCCGCAGCACGGCGCGCGGCTCGCGGATCGCGCGGCTGCGGTAGGCGCGCGCCTTGTACCAGTCGGGCGGCAGGCCGATGAGCAGGCGCGGGTAGCAGCTGCAGAGCGTGCAGACGATGAGATTGTGCAGAGCGGGCGTGTTCTCGACCGCACGGATCGGGATGCCGCCGGCGTCGATGCCGAGCTCGGCGGCGGCGGCGTTGACGTCCGCCAGCATGCGACCCTTGAACGCCGGATCGAGCCAGGCGCGGGCGACCAACCGGGCACCCGCCGCCGGCGACGTCGCGTCGATCGATTCGAGGGTCCTGCGCAGCTCGTCGGCGGTGACGATGCCCTTGGCGATCAGCAAGTCGCCGACCGCCTGGGTCATCAGCATGTAGTGGGTCGGCGGCCGGTCCTCGATGTCCGGTTGGTGGGGATGGCGATGCCCCGGCGGATGGCCGCCTCCTCCGGCGCCATGATCATGGTCATGCCCGTGGTCGTGCTCATGGTCATGGTCATGGCCGGGGCCATGCGAGTCATGCGCGCTCATTCACGAGGCCTCCGCCGGATCGAGCCAGTGCTCGTAGATGTCCACGACCGCGGTATCCTGCGCGGGCCCGGCATAGTCTGGCCAGATGTCGCCTTGCCGGAAGCGGACGCGGTAGAGCGAGAGCTTGGGATCGCCGGGGCGCCCGTAGGCGAGCTCCTCGGGGTTGCGGTGACGGCCGGCATGGCTCTCGACCACGCCGACCTTGCCGCGGATGAAGAACGGCGTTCGCACGTGCCCCGGCGGATAGGCCTCGCGCACGCGCACGGCGTCGCCTGGCGCGAAGCTGCGGCCGCGGTCGACGGCAGGCGGGGCGCGCTTGATCACCGGGGCACCGCGCACGCGTCCGGCCCGAGCGCGGCGGCGGCGCTCCACTCGGCCTCCGCCTTGGCCATGGCGCGGCCGAGCTCGTCGACGCCGATCACGCCCTTCTCGATCAGGATGTTCGTGATCGAGGCGATCCAGCGCTCGTAGTAGGTCAGCTCGTCATAGACGCCGGGGCCGAGCTCCTCGATGCCGCGGCGCAGCTCGTCGACCGTCATGATCTTGCGCGCCGGGTCGGCCATCAGGCGCAAGATGGCATCCACGCGCTTCTCCCACGGCGCGTAGTCGTGCTCATCGCGCGCGACGGGGCCGGCCGCCAATCCTCCCATGTCGTGGTGGCGATGCAGGTGGGTCGGCTTGCGGCGGGCTTCGGCCATTGGTCTTAGTCCTCTGCGTTGCCGCCTGGACGCCGGGTTTGCGCTTTCCCCCTGCGGCGCCGAGACACTAGCATGCCGCCCCTTGCGCTCGCCACGGTACGCCATGCTCGCCGGTCTTTACCTCGTCGGCCTCGTCCTTGCGCCGCTGGCCATGCTCCTGCCGTTGATACCCGTCGTTCAATCCTGGCGCCTCGGACGCCCGGCAGCGGTCGACTGGGTTCACGGGCTGCAGCACCTGCCTGCCAGGCTCGCGCGCGAGGTTCGCGGCGCGCTCGCTCGACGGCGCGAGGCCGCGCGCTTGCACGCGGCGGCAGCGGGCGGCTTCGCGGCGACCTACGTCCTCGGGCTCTGGACGGCCGCGGGCGGCGGGCTGGCCGTCGAGCTATCGCTCGTCGCCGCATCCTCGCTCCTGATCGCCGGAGCGGTGCTCGCGGCGCGGCGCCCGCGACGCGGCACGGGCGCGCCGCTGCCGGGCGGGGGCTATCGCGCCCTGCCCTGGGCTCTCGGCGCTTTCGGCGGGTGGTCCCACTTGGTGGCATGGGAGTGCCTCGGCGTCATCGCGCCTTTCGATTGGGGGCCCGGCGCCTTTGTGCCGATCGTCGCGATCGGCGGGGCGGCCCTGGTCTTCCTGGTCGTCGGTATGTCCCGCGGCCCGATGCGGCATGCGCTGGCGGGGCTCGTCTACATCGCGGCGCATCCGCGCCCCGCGCGCTTCGCCGATGCCGGTCCAGGACGCGACATGGCCTTGCGGCCGGAAGAGGGTGGCGCGTCGCCTGGCGCATCGACGATCGACGATTTCGCCTGGAACTTGCGTGCCGGCTTCGACGCCTGCGTGCGCTGCGGGCGCTGCCAGGACGCGTGCCCGGCCTTCGCGGCCAATCTGCCGCTCAACCCGATGGCCTTGGTCCTCGATCTCTCGCGCGCCGCCGAAGGCAGGCCGGTCCGTCTCCGGGGACAGGACTATCACCCCGGCTTGGCACCGCCCGGCACCACGGCCGCGGTGGCGCTCGCGGCGCCTGGCGGCGCGATACGGCCGGAGACGCTCTGGGCCTGCACCACGTGCGGCGCCTGCGTGGATGCTTGCCCCATGCAGATCGAGACCCTCGACGCCATCATGGCGCTGCGACGCTCGCCTTCGGCGCAGGCGTCGATGCCGGAGCCGGGGCGACAGCCGGGCCGGGCGGCGCCTGACATGCCGGAGGCGCGGTGCGCCTGGGCGGCGGATCTCGGCATCCCCGTCCTCGGCACGGCAGAGAAGCCGCTTTGCGACGTCCTGCTCTGGCAGGGCGACGCGGCGTTCACCGAGCGCGGCCGGCGCAGCTTGCGCGCTCTCGCCAAGCTGCTGCAGCGGGCCGGCGTCGATTTCGCGATCCTCGGCGATGCCGAGACGGATTGCGGGGACGCGGCCCGCAGGTTGGGCAGGGAGAGCGCGTTCCGCGCGCAGGCCGCCGCGGTCCAGGCGGTTCTCGACGCGCGGCGCTTCAGGCGCATGGTCACGATCGATCCGCATGCCCTTCATTGCTTCAAGCATGAGTACCCGGCGCTGGGCGTGCGCCTCTGGGTCCTGCACCACACACAGCTCCTGGCACTGCTGCTCGACGAGCGTCGCCTGCCGCGCGTCGCCGCAGACGATCAGTCCGCCGCCTTGCTAGAGCCGTGCTACCTCGTCCGCCATGTCGGCGAGAGCGAGGCGCCGCAGGCCGTCCTGCGCGCCGCCGGCCTTTCCGTCGTCACGCCCGAGCGCCAGGATTGCTGCGGTTGGGGCGGCGGCGTCTCCGTGACGGACGAGCCGGCGGCGCGGGCGATGGCGGCGCAGCGGCGCGACGCGCTGGCCGGGCTTGGCGCGTCGACAATCGCCGTCGCGTGCCCAGGATGCGCCGAGATCCTCGCGGACGATGGCCCCGGTTCGCCCGCCGTGGCCGATGTCGCCGAGCTTCTGCTGGCTGCTATCGAACGCCAACCGGCACTGGTTCCTGCCGCCTGAGTGCTACGATTGCCGTGCGACCTCTTGCACGCAGGGAGGGTGCGCTCCCATCGTCTTGCGCGCGTGCGCGACCGAAGCTGCCTCTTTGGAACGGTTTATCGGGCGATACATGATGGCTCGTCTGAAGAAGGCGAGCGGATGGCCCCGCCACCGGCCGGACGTGGTCAACTCTTTGTGGACGAATTGCGGCGAGCATGGCGTGCGAGGACGCCATGGACGGACCTGCATCGACGCCCCTCGGACCTGAGATGGACGCCCGCTCGTCGACCGAGTCGGAGCGGAGCGGCGCCATGCTGCAGCGGTCCGTTCGCCCGGGGCGCGAGCGCCAGCAAGCCTATCGCGAACGGCTGCGCGAGGCCGGCCTGCATGAGCTGCGGGTGCGCGCGCCGCGCGAAGCGCATGACGCCCTGCGCGCCGCCGTCTCCCGCTGGCTCGACGGCGACCCGGTCATGCGCTTGGCGTCGCGGCTGCCGGCGCAGACAGGTCGCCCCGCCTGGCGGACGCGGCTCCTGCCGTGGAGCAAGGCCCAGGCCTTCGTGCTCGCCAGCTTCGTCGGGCTCGCTTTCGCCCTCGGCGCCGGGTTCGGGGCGATCGTGCAGGTCGAGACGGATTTCGCCAACTTGCGCGACGCGACGGAGCAGGCTCAGGCGCTGCGGGAGGAGAACCGCGCGCTCCTGCGCGAGCGCGACGAGCTGCGCGCCGTTGCCGCATCGGCGCGCAACGAGGCAACGCGGGCCCTGGCGGACACCTCGGCGATCAAGACCCAGATCCAAGCGCTGCAAACCGGCGTCGGCGGGCTACGCGACCAGCTCGTCGGTTCCGGCGAAACGATGACCGGCCACCTGCCGGCATCGCTGCGCGATCGCAACCGCGCGCCCACGCCGCCAGGGCCGAAGATCGTGCCGCGCAGCGGCGCGGATGCCGAGGCAGAGCCCGCGCGCCTCCCGCCGGCATCGCTCGCCGTCTACGAGTTCAAGCTCGGCGACAGCTTGGACCAGGTGGCCAGGCGCTTCGGCACTTCGCTCGAGGCGATCATCGCCGCCAATGACGCGCTGCGCCCTCAGCCCTGGCGCTATGGCGACCGGATCGTCGTTCCCGCGGCGCCGGTAAGCCGCCCCTGACCGAGGCGCTGCCAGGCCCGCCTTGCTCCTGTCGCCTTGCTCCTGTCGCCTTGCTCCTGTCGCCTTGCTCTTGTCGCGTTGCCCCTGTGATTTCCCCGCGGCCTCGCTATCCTCTCGCGGCGCCCCCAGTGCACCCTTGTGAGATGACGAGCGCATGAGCCGAGAGCCAGTCGCAACGCATGCCGACAGGGAGCCGCGACCGGTCCATGTCGTTGGCGGCGGCCTTGCCGGATGCGAGGCCGCCTGGCAGCTGGCAAGCCGAGGCGTGCCGGTGGTCCTGCACGAGATGCGCCCGGTCCGGACCACGCAGGCCCATGTCACGGACCGCCTGGCGGAGCTCGTCTGCTCGAACTCGTTCAGGTCCGACGACCCGCAGGCGAACGCCGTCGGCCTTCTGCACGAGGAAATGCGCCGCGCGGGCTCGCTCATCATGGCCTGCGCCGACCGGCACAAGGTCCCAGCCGGATCGGCGCTCGCCGTCGACCGCGACGCCTTCGCCGGCGCCGTGCAGGCGGCGATCCTGGCCGAACCGTTGATCGCCCTGCGCCGCGAGGAGGTCACGGGGCTGCCGCCCGCCGATTGGGAAAGCGCGATCGTCGCCACCGGGCCGCTGACCGCCCCGAGCCTCGCCGAAGCCGTCCGAGCGCTCACGGGCGAGAAGTCCTTGGCGTTCTTCGACGCGATCGCGCCGATCGTCCACAAGGAGAGCATCGACCTCACGGTCGCCTGGTTCCAGTCGCGCTACGACAAGGCCGGTCCCGGCGGCGACGGCGCCGACTACATCAACTGCCCTCTGACGCGCGAGCAGTACGACGCGTTCGTCGCCGCGGTGCTGGCGGCGGAGAAGACCGCCTTCAAGGAGTGGGAGGGCACGCCCTATTTCGAGGGCTGCCTGCCGATCGAGGTGATGGCGGAGCGCGGCCCGCAGACGCTGCGCTTCGGCCCGATGAAGCCGGTCGGCCTCACTGACCCGCGCACCGGCCGGCGGCCTTGGGCGGTCGTGCAGCTTCGCCAGGACAACGCCCTGGGCACGCTCTACAACATCGTCGGCTTCCAGACCAAGCTGCGGCACGGCGAGCAGGCGCGGGTCTTCCGCATGGTGCCCGGCCTGGAGCGCGCGGAGTTCGCGCGGCTCGGCGGGCTGCACCGGAACACCTTCATCAACAGCCCGCTTCTGCTCGACCCGTCCTTGCGCATGAAGGCAGCCCCTTGGCTGCGCTTTGCCGGACAGGTCACCGGCGTCGAAGGCTATGTCGAGAGCGCGGCGATCGGCCTTCTGGCCGGCCGCTTCGCTGCCGCCGAGCGCCAGGGCCGCCCGGTTCTGGCCCCGCCGCCGGTAACGGCCTTCGGCGCTCTCCTCGCCCACATCACCGGCGGGGCCGACTCGCGCAGCTTCCAGCCGATGAACGTCAATTTCGGCCTGTTCCCGCCGATCATCGACGACGTTTCGGCGCCGTCCGAGGGAAAGCAGGGCAAGGGACGGCAGGGACGTGCCGACCGCAAGCAGGCGCTGTCGCAGCGCGCGCTGGCCGCCCTGGCGACCTGGCTGGCGGAAGATCCGCCCGTCGCGCCGCCGGGACCGCTCGCCACGGCTGCGTGACGCGTGACGCGCGTCCCAGCAGCCTAGAAGCGCCCGCGCGCGGCAGCCCAGGCGAGCCAGATCGGACGCCAGGGCGATGGTGCGCCGCGGCGACGACCGAAGAGCCGGTGCTCGTCACGCGCGATTTCTGCGGCGTAACGCCGCGCCAGGACAGCTTGGAGCACGGCCGATCGCGCGCTTCCGGGCAGGTCGCCTGCCGCGTTACGCGTGACGGCCAGCCTTGCCCTCGCAACATCGAGAATCTGCTGCGCCGCGGCAGCGATCTCTGCGCAATCCCGTCCTGCCTGCGCTTGCGCGCGAGCCGTTTCGGGCAAGAGCGCGGTCGGAATGACCTGCCGGCCTTCCGCTGCCAGTGCCGCGGCGGCCCGCAGGGTGCCCACGAGCGCAAAGGCCGCGCCGGCGTCACGCGCGACCGCGATAGCTGTCTCCGGCGGCCCGCCGCGATCAGGCCAAAGGACATGCAGCCACAGCGCTGCCAAGGCTCCGCCGGTCGCGTCGGCGTGGCGGACCAGCGACTGCAGGTCCGGAGGCGGGCCCTCCAGCTCATTCTCGCGCGCGTCGATCATGCCCTCGAACAGCGCGCGCGGCAGCCCGGCAGACCGAACCGCAAGGTCCACCCCCTCCACCACCTCGTGCTTGCGGGGGTGGCCGGCGAAGACGGAGTCGATCGCGTCGCGCCACCACTGCAGCCGGATCTGCCCCAACATCGGTTCGCTGACCACGGACCGCGTCTTGGCGATCTCATGCTCGAATGCGATCAAGGCAAAGACATGGTCACGGCGCCCCGGCGGGGCGAACAGCGCGCACAGAAAACGATCCGAATCGTGCCTCCGCGAGATCACGCCACAGGGTGTCAGGGCGCCCATGCGGAAGGTGATCAGGTGAAGCCGATGAGATCGGCTAGCACGCTATTGCGATCGCAGGAGAAATCGCCTGTTGATCGGCTGCACCGGGCGGGCGTTGTTGGGGAAGGCCGCGGCGAATTTCTGGATCTGCTCGACCGATGCAGTGATCGGGTCTTTCAGCACGATCCAATGCACGCCTTCGGCGCAGGGGGGCGTCGTCAGCGATCCGAAATACTGATACGAGCCGCGCCCGGCCGGCAACAACTCCGCCGCGTTCACTTGGGCATCGTTCACGCGCTTGGGCGGTCCTGCGAACATCGGCATGTGCGCCCAGAGCCGCCCGATCGCGTCATGGCTTGCGCCGGCCCGCATCATCACGCCGATGACCGCAAGCTGATCCTTTTCGTCGCGATGAACCAGATGCAGCTCCATGGGCGATTTCTGTCCATCGATCGAGTGCTCGCTCGGATGATGGAAATGGAACTGCACCAGCGCATGCCGCACGCCGCCTACCGTCAGAATGCTGCCGGACGCGTAGTTGACCTGGATCGTGTGTCCATTGTTGACGATCTCGAGCGGCGATGGGCCGTAAGCGAAATCCAGGCTGGCGACGGCTGCCGACATCGACGAGGTCAAGTCGATCGGCGACTGGCGCTGGCCCGAGCACGCCGCGAAACGCGGCGACATCTTCGCCCAATTCGCCGGTCCGGCCGCGCCCTCGTAGGTCCAATGCGGCGTCGCGCCATGGCCCGTCTCTGCCGCTAGGAGGGTCGCGCAGGTCGGGCACGTGGCCAAGCCGGCGCCGCTGGCCAGGCCGAGAACGAATTGACGCCGCCGCATGATTGCCCCCTCCGCCGCCGCTCGCAGATGCGCGCATCCAGTCTATGAGCAAGCGTGCGGCCCGCAACTCAATTCCGGGCGGCGCGGGGCGAACCGGCTCTAGTCGATTGCGATGAGTGCGGCGGCAACGCGGCGATCCTCGGCCAGAAGGACATTGTAGGTCCGGCATGCCGCCCCGGTGTCCATCGCATCGCATCGCAACCCCATGGCGCGCAGCTCCGCCCGCAGCGCCGCCGGAATCATGGCGAAGCGCGCGCCGCAGCCGAGGAGAAGGATCTCGACAGGCGCCCTCCCGCCGCCCTGGCCCAGCAACGGCGCAAGGCTTTGCGCCGTGATGTCGGCGATCGCGGCGACCGGCCACGCGTGGACCTCGGTCGGCAGGACCAGGACCGAATTCTCATAGCGCTGTCCGGCGATCCTGAAGCCGCCCTTGCCATAGGATTCGATCAGGGTCCGACCAGTCGCGAGCCTGGGCGTGAGGTCGACTGCCATGCCGGGCCCCCTCTGCGCTCCTGGCCGCTGGGTCTCGGCAGAGCGCCCTACAGGGGCAACGTCTTGCGCGGGCGCATCCGCAACCACAGGACGATCATCAGCCGGGTGACCGAGATGGCCGAGAACATGGACGTGATGATCCCGATCGACAGCGTGGCCGCGAAGCCTTTGATCGGGCCGGCGCCGAAGAAGAACAGGAGCACTGCCGCGATCAGCGTCGTCAGGTTCGAATCGATGATGGTCGCGAAGGCACGCTCGTAACCGGCGTCGATCGCCATGGTCGGCGACCGGCCGAGCTTGAGCTCCTCGCGCATGCGCTCGTAGATCAGCACGTTGGCGTCCACCGCCATGCCCATGGTCAACACGATGCCGGCGATGCCCGGCAGCGTCAGGGTGGCCTGGAGGAGCGAAAGGCCTGCAATCAGAAGGGCCAGGTTGATCACCAGGGCGATCGCCGCGAAGATCCCGAACAGACCATAATAAATCATCATGAACAGGATCACGGCGACGAAGCCGATCGCGCTCGCGAGCTTGCCCGCCTCGATCGAATCCTGCCCCAGGCCTGGGCCGACGCTGCGCTCCTCCAGCACCTGAAGGGGGGCCGGCAACGCACCTGCACGCAGCACGAGCGCTAGATCCTTGGCGCTTTCGACCGTGAAACTGCCGCTGATCTCGCCGCTGCCGCCGAGGATCGCCTCGCGGATCACCGGTGCGCTGACCACGCGGTTGTCCAGGACGATGGCGAAGCGCCGGCCGACATTGTCCCGCGACGCATCGGCGAACCGCTTGGCGCCCGCTGCGTCGAACCGGAAGGTCACCACGGGCAGGCCGTTGCGGAACGAGGGCTGGGCATCCACCAGGTTGTCGCCGGAGACGATCACGCGGCGGTTGATCGCCAGGGACTGCTCGCCGCCGCTGCGCGCTTCGTCCGTCGGGAGCCGCTCCACGCCAGCCGGCAGCGGGCCCGTCGGGCTCGCCCCTTCCTCGACGAACCGAAAGGCGAGCTTCGCCGTCTTGCCGAGGAGGCGCTTCATCCGCTCCGGGTCGTCGAGTCCGGGCAATTGCACGATGATGCGGTCATCCCCCTGGCGCTGGATGGTCGGTTCTTTGGTGCCGGTCTCGTCGACGCGGCGCCGGACGATCTCGATCGACTGGGTCACCGCCGAGCGACGCCATTCGCGAATCAGGCCGTCCGGGATGGCGATCCTGATCGTACCATCGGCCGTCGTGCTCGTGGTCACCGTCGTCGTCTCGCCGAACCCGAGCGCCAAGGCGCTGGAGCTGTTCTCGCGGGCGACCGACCGGGCAATGTCTTGAGCCTTGGCGCGCTGCGCTTCGTCACGCGGCCGGAACGAAATGCCGCTGGGGTCCGCTTGGAGGTCGCCATAGGCGATCTTCTCGCGCCGGAGCTGGGTCCGCAATCCGTCGAGGATGCCCTCGATGCGCTCTTTCACGACCGCTTGCGTCTCGACCTGGAGCAGGAGATGCGAGCCGCCGCGCAGGTCGAGCCCGAGGCTGACCTGGCGGACATAGAGCCAGGTCAGCTTCTCGATCTCGGCTTTCGGGAAGGCATTGGGCAGGCATAGCAGGATCGACACGATGCAGATCACCAGGATCAGCACCCTTTTCCACACCGGTATCTGGATCATCGGGCGTGCGCTCCTGCGCCGCAGCGCATTGCGAGTGGCTGGACCGGCAGAACGCGCCTACCCGGCCTTCGGCTTGTCGTCCGTTGCTGCGGCATCGTCCTTGTCTTCCGCGGGCTCGGCTTTCGACATCACCTCGGTGACCATGCCGCGCAGCAAGCGCACGCGCACGCCCTCAGCGATCTCCACTTGCAGGAACTGCTCGTCGATCACCTTGGACACGGTCGCGACAATGCCACCCGATGTCACGATCCGATCGCCGCGCCGCAAGGCAGCGATGAGTTCCTTGTGCTGCTTCATCTTCTTCTGCTGAGGACGGATCAGCAGGAAATAGAAGACGACGAAGATCAGGATCAGGGGCGCGAGGCTGACGAGGAAATTGCTGTCCCCGCCGGCGCCGCCTGCGGCCTGCGCGAATGCGTCCGAGATGAGCATGGATGACTCCCGTCGAAAGGTGGCCCAGCGCGAGCGGCGGACTATAGCCCGGCCCCCTGGGAATGCAAACGGAGCGGCCGACCTGCGCAGCCGACGCTGTTGCGCTTGAACGACGCGATGCTAGGGTCCGGCCGCCCGCGCCGCAGGCCTGCGCAGGCGGGATGACCGGAGAGCTCCGTGACCCACGACGACGCTTCCCACGCCATGCTCGCGCGCATTGCCGATGCGCTGGACCGCCTGGCTCCGCGCCAGCCTCCGGGGGCGTCGCCGGACGCCGCCGACGCCTTCGTCTGGCACGCGGACAACGGCGCCCTGAGTGCCGTGAAGACGGTGAGCCGCATCGACATCGTCCTGTTGCGCGGCGTGGATCGCGCGCGCGACACGCTGCTCGACAATACCCGGCGGTTCGCGGCGGGCTTGCCCGCCAACAACGCCCTCCTTTGGGGCGCGCGCGGCACCGGCAAGAGCTCGCTGGTGAAGGCGGTGCATGCTGCGATCGTGCAAGAGAAGCCCGGCGCGCTCGCTCTCGTCGAGATCCATCGCGAGGACTTGCCGAGCCTGCCGCGGCTGTTGGCGACTCTGTCGGGATCGGCGCGGCGCTTCCTGCTGTTCTGCGACGACCTGTCCTTCGACGCCGGCGACGCCAGCTACAAGTCGCTGAAGGCCGTGCTTGAGGGCGGGCTCGAAGGGCGGCCGGACAATGTGCTCTTCTATGCCACGTCGAACCGTCGCCACTTGATGCCGCGCGAGATGATCGAGAACGAGCGCTCCACGGCGATCCACGCGGGCGAGGCCGTCGAAGAGAAGGTCTCGCTCTCCGATCGATTCGGGCTTTGGCTCGGGTTCCATGCCCTCGACCAGGACACCTACTTCGCGATCGTCGAGGGATATGCGCGGCGCGCGAGCATCAAGATCGATCCGAACCAGCTGCGCGCGGAGGCCAATGAATGGGCCGTGACGCGCGGCAGCCGGTCGGGTCGTGTCGCCTGGCAGTTCGTGCAGGAGCTCGCGGGCCGCTATGGCTGTCGATTGGACGCCCTACGCGGCTGATCCGGTTGCGCTCGCGGCGCCGATCGCTTCAGCGCGCGGCGACTTGCGACCGGGCCGACAAGCGATCGATGGGATCGACAGGAACGCCGTCGTGCCGAGCCTGGAACTGCAGCTGGCCCGGCTGAGACCCGGTGCTCGGCGCGACGCGGCCGAGCGCTTCGCCCTTCTTGACCACCTGGCCACGCCGGACCTTGATCTCGGACATCGGCGAATAGGTGGTGATCCAGTTGTCGGCGTGCTTGAGCAGCACGACCTGGCCTGACGTCTTCGATCCCTGGCCGGCAAAGATGACCAATCCATTTTCGGCCGCACGGATGTCGCTGCCGGCTTTCGCGCGGATCGTGATCCCATCGTTGCGCAATCCGCCGGCCTGGCGACCGAAGGACTGGGTGACGTCGCCTTTGACCGGCCACGCAAAGCGGCTGCCGGACCGCGGCGGGACCTTCGGCTCCCCGGCGGACGCCCGGGTGCTCGCCGCTGCCTGGTGCGCCGGCGGCTGCGCCGCCGGCTCTGCGTACTCCACGCGCTTGCCTTTACGCGCCTTGGCCTTGCGCGTCGGACCGGCGCGCCCAGCGAGGTCGGCCCCTGCCGCGCGGTTGCCCTTCGCCGAGACGTCGCCAGCGATCGGACCGATCGCTGCCGCCCTCTCCTGCGGCGTCTGGCCGGGGCGCACCTTGCCCGATACCGGGCCGTTTGCATCGCGCAGGGCCGCCCGCGACGCAGATGGCTCGCGCGGGCGCAGGTCTCCGGCTGTCCTGGGCGCGGCTTTCGCATCCTTGTCGGGTGCTGCTGCAGTCCGCTCGATCTGCCGCTTCGGCT
>JAEULF010000014.1 GCA_016793965.1 Alphaproteobacteria bacterium
CCCCTATGTCACGATCATCGGGCTGCAGATCCGCTACCTGCTCGGCGGCGTCGTGGTGATCGAGCGCATCTTCGGCGTCGCCGGCATCGGCTCGCTGATGGTGGACGCCGCCTTCGCGCGCGACTATCCGGTGGTGCAGGCTTGCGCGCTCACGTTCCTGCTGGTGGTGCTGACCGTGAACCTCGCCGTGGACCTGGTGTGCACGGCCCTCGACCCGCGCAGGAGCCGCTGAGATGGACCTGCGCGCCGCCGTCCGCTCGTTCCGCGGCAGCGTGACCGCCATGCTCGGCGTTGGCATCACGGCGGCGGTCCTGATCGCGGCGCTGCTCGGTCCCCTGGCGATGCCGTACTCGGTCGAGGAGATGGACTTCACCTCGATCCTGCAGGCGCCTTCGCTGGCGCATCCCTTCGGCACCGATTCCTTCGGCCGCGACGTCCTCGCGCGCGTCCTGACCGGCAGCCGCATCTCGCTCATGGTCAGCGTCACCGCGATCGGCGCTGCGCTCGCGCTCGGCGCGATCGCGGGCATGACGGCGGCCTACGCCGGCGGTTGGGCCGATGCGGCGCTGATGCGGCTCGCGGACCTGCTGTTCGCCTTCCCGAGCTTCGTCCTTGCGCTGTTCCTGGTGATCGTCCTCGGCTTCGGGATCGGCAACCTGATCGGCGCGATCGCCCTCGTCTACTTCCCCATCTTCGCGCGGCTGGCGCGCAACACGACGTTGCTCGTGCGCGAGGAGCCCTACGTCCAGGCCGCGCGGCTGATGGGGCAGCCGCCGCTCGCCATCATGCTCAAGGAGATCCTGCCGAACATCTCTGCGCCCTTGATGGTGCAAGCCACGATCGGGATCGCTTTCGGCATCATCATCGAGGCCGGGCTGTCGTTCATCGGGCTGGGCGTGCAGCCGCCGACGCCGTCCCTTGGCACGATCATGGCGGACGGCCGCGACTACTTCTCGCGCGGTCCTTGGGTGCTGACGCTCACCGGTCTGTGGATCTCCGTGGCGCTGCTCGGGTTGAACCTATGCGGCGATGCCCTGCGCGACGCTCTCGACCCCCGGCTGCGGCAGCGGGTGCAGGCATGAGGGCGACGGCATGAGCGATGCTGCGCTGGAGATCCGCGGCCTGCACGTGCGCTTCGTCTCTCCGGGCGGCGCGATCGAGGCGGTGCGCGGCGTAGACCTGGACGTGCGGCGCGGCGAGGTGCTGGGCATCATCGGCGAATCGGGCTCGGGAAAGACGGTGACAGGCCTGGCCGTCCTGCGCCTGCTGCCGGAGCACGCGCGCGTCGAGGCGCAAGCGATCCGCCTCCTCGGGGAGGAGCTGACTCACCGCTCTGATGACGAGATGCGGGCGCTGCGCGGCCTGCGCATGGGGATGATCTTCCAGAACCCCGTCGGCGCGTACAACCCGGCGAAGCGCGTGGCATGGCACCTGCGGCGCATCATCGAGCGGCGCGACGCCGCCCGGCGCGACGCGGCAGCCGCGGAGCCGTGGCGCGGTCGGGCGAAGGCCCTGCTCGGCGCGGTCGGGATCCCGCAGCCGGACCGCGTGCTGGCGCTCTACCCGCACCAGCTCTCCGGCGGCATGCTGCAGCGCATTCTGATCGCGATGGTCGTCGCCCTGGAGCCCGACCTCGTCGTCGCCGACGAGCCGACGACCAACCTCGACAACATCGTCGAGCGCCAGATCCTGCAGCTCTTCCAGCAGCTGCGCCGGCGCCTGTCGGCAGCCTTCGTCTTCATCACGCACGATATGGGCGTGGCACACGCCGTGTGCGACCGCATCGCCGTGATGTATGCCGGCCAGGTGGTCGAGGTCGCGCCGGCCGGGGCGCTGTTCGCTGCGCCGCGCCACCCCTACACCGAGGCCCTGCTCGCGGCGACGAGGGCGCGAGCGGGCGAGCGGCTGCGCGAGATTCCCGGCGAGCTGCCGAGCGCCGTCGCGCCGCCGCCCGGCTGCCTGTTCGAGCCGCGCTGCGTCCATGCTGCGCCGGGTTGCCGCGCGGCGCGCCCGCCGATTGTCGCCCTGGCCGGCGATCCAGGAGGGGAGCGCAGCGTGCGCTGCGTGCGCCATGGCGCCTGATGACGTGCTGCTGCACCTGGAGGACGTCGTCGTACGCTTTGCGCCAGGCGGCTTTTTCGCGCGCGGCCACTCCTTCTCGGCCGTCGATGGCGTGTCGCTGACGGTCCGGCGCGGCGAGGTGTTCGGCCTGGTCGGCGAGTCCGGCAGCGGCAAGACGACGGTCGCAAAGGCGCTGCTGCGCCTGCACGAGCCGGCGGCCGGCCGGATCCTGTTCGAGGGCACGGACATCACGCATCTTCCGGAGCGGCGCCTGAAGCCGATGCGCCGGCGCATGCAGATGGTGTTCCAGGACCCGCTCGCCTCGCTCAACCCGCGCCACCGCATCGGCGACGCGCTGGCGGCGCCGCTGAAGCTGCACCGCCTCTGCGCGCCAGGCGACATCGCGCGGACCGTCGATCGCATGCTCTCGCGCGTCGGCCTGTCGCCGGCCTTCAAGCAGCGTTTCCCGCATGAGCTGTCCGGCGGCCAGCTGCAGCGCGCGGCGATCGGGCGGGCCCTGCTGCTGTCGCCCTCGCTGCTCGTCGCGGACGAGGCGGTGTCCAAGCTCGATGCCTCGGTGCGGGCGCAGATCCTCAACCTGTTCAAGGACCTGCAGGAGGAGTTGAAGCTCGCGATCCTGTTCATCACGCACGATCTGCACGTCGCGCGCTATCTCTGCCACCGCGTCGGCGTGATGTACTTCGGCAAGCTGGTCGAGGTCGGCCCGGCCGCAGCGATGTTCGCCGCGCCACGCCACCCCTACACGCAGGCGCTGCTCGGCACGATCGGCGAGGACGCCGCTCTGGCCGGAGCGCCGACTTTGCCTCCGGACGCTTTCCGCTCGCCGCACGCGGCGCCGGGCTGCCGCTACTACGACCGCTGCCCGATCCGGCAGCCGCGCTGCGACCAAGCGCCGCCGGTCCTTGGCGTTGCAGCGACGGCAAGCGACGGCGACAGGGCCGTCGCATGCTGGGAAGCGCCCGCTCGCCCGGCTTGACGGGACTGCGCCGAAGAGAAGTGCGGTCTCGTGACCACGGTCATCGCCGGTTAACTATATTGCCTTGGTGTAGCATTCAGGAGGATTGAGTCGCCGGCGCACGTCCTTCGGCTCGACGCCCGGCGGGACGATAAGAAGGAGTGCGGCGTCGCAGCCGAAGCCCCTCGCGCGACGCCGGCACGGGTTCGCTCTCCCCCTGCGCGCGGGAGGTCGGGATCCGGCGCTTCGTGCCGCCTGCTGCAGCCGCGTCTCGCGATCGGAGGGGATGGGGCGCGCCGCAAGAGAGGCCGCCATGCCGCGATTGATGGCTCTCGCCGGCTTCGCCGCGCCGCTGGCCATCGCCGTGCTCGCTGTCCCGGCCGCCGCCGACTCCCGTGCCTGCAATGAGCGCAAGTCCGTCATCGAGCCCCTGAAGGACGCTCATGCCGAGGAGCCCATCGGCATCGTCATGGGGCTGAACGGCTCGGTGATCGAGTTGCTGCGCGGCACGTCGGGATCGTGGACCATCCTCATGACCCCGTCCGCTGGGGTGACCTGCATCATCGCTGCGGGCGAGAGCTGGGAGGCCGTGGCGCGCAAGCAGACCGCCTGGTAGCCGGGCATCTGACCGTTCCCCGCTGCCGACGGCTGCATGACCTGGCTCAATGCCGCAGCGGCCAGCCGTGCTATCGTGTGCCCGTAGCTGGACAATGCGATTGCTTGGAGCTGACCATGCGCTTGACGGTTGCGTTCCTCATTCTGCTCGGCACGGTGCTGGCGGGCGTTGGCCCGGCCGTTGCGCAGCAGGCCAAACCGGCCGACGCGAAGGCAAAGACGGAAGCGTCGAAGCACTGCTCGGACAAGGCGCTGGCCGCGCGCGTTCGCGGCGAGTGGAAAGTCTCGGCGCCGGGCTCGGAGGAGTGGAAGCAGGCCGACCTGATGCCCTTGGTCGATGCAGTCCATGCCGCCATGGCGGCGTCGCGGCATGTCACCATCAACCACGCCGACGTCTACATCACCCGCTACGTCGTGGCGAAGAAGCGTCTTTTCCAGAAGATCGCCTTCCTCAAGGAAAGCAGCGACTCCGCGGGTCGACTCGAGCTGAAGGGACACGTGGTGCTGCAGGACGCGCGAACCGGCAAGGTCAGCTATGGCTGCGACCTGGTCACCAGCACGAAGTTCCGGCTGTTCGAGCTCGGCAAGGTCGAGCAGGGCAAGTTCTGGATCCCGAAGGACAAGGGCTGAGCATGGGGCCACTGGACGCCGCGCTCGCCTGACGCTCCGCGAAGAATCCGGCATACCGCAAATCATGCGGGCTTATCGGACGATTGTGGTCAGCTAGGCGGCTGCATATAGTGCGGCGCCGCGGTCACGCTCGACCGCGGCGCGAGGCCGTGCGCGCGCGGCCCTGCCGGGGCGAGCAACGTCCCGGCGTGGCATCGCTGATGGGGCGCACGGGGCTTGGCGACATGCGGGAGGCGACTCGGTCGTTCGCGGCTGGAGCGTCACGCCGTCGCCCGGTTAGGGAGGCCGTAAGAAGCTCGCGTGCCGGGATCGGCCGCGCGCTGGTCGCAACAAGGAGGCAATCAAATCATGGCAGTTACCAATCGTCGCAAGTTCCTGAAGACAGCGGGCGTCGCCGGCGCGGGTGCCGCGGCTGCCGTCGGCGTCGCCGCGCCGGCCATCGCGCAGTCGATGCCCGAGGTGAAGTGGCGCCTGACCTCGAGCTTCCCGAAGGCCCTCGACACGATCTTCGGCGCCGGCGACGTGTTCGCCAAGCGCGTCGCCGAGGCGACCGACAACAAGTTCCAGATCCAGGTCTTCGCGGCCAACGAGATCGTGCCGGGCCTGCAGGCGGCGGACGCGGTCACGAACGGCTCGGTCGAGATCGCCCACACCGCATCCTACTACTACGTCGGCAAGGACCCGACATTCGCGTTCGGCACCGCCGTCCCGTTCGGCCTGAACGCTCGCCAGCAGAACGCCTGGTTCTACATCGGCGACGGCATGAAGGTGCTCAACGCCTTCTACAAGAAGCACAACATCCACGCGATTCCCGGCGGCAATACCGGCGCCCAGATGGGCGGATGGTACCGCAAGGAGATCAAGTCGGTCGCCGACATCAACGGCCTGAAGATGCGCATCGGCGGCTTCGCCGGTCGCGTGCTGTCGAAGCTCGGCGCGTCGCCGCAGCAGATCGCAGGCGGCGAGATCTACCAGGCGCTGGAGACGGGCACGATCGATGCGGCCGAGTGGGTCGGCCCGTATGACGACGAGAAGCTGGGGTTCCAGAAGGTCGCCAAGTACTACTACTTCCCGGGCTGGTGGGAAGGCGGCGCCGCGCTGCACTTCTTCATCAACACCGCCAAGTGGGAAGGCCTGCCCAAGGTCTACAAGGCGATCGTCGAGGCCGCGGCGGCCGAGGCGAACGGCTGGATGCTGGCCAAGTACGACGAGGTCAATCCGGCGGCGCTGAAGCGCGTCGTGGCTGGCGGCGCCGAGCTGCGCGCCTTCCCGAACGACGTGATGGAGGCCTGCTACAAGGCCGCCAACGAGCTCTACGCGGAGACCATGAAGACCAACGCGGACTTCAAGACGGTGCACGACAGCATGATGGCGTACCGCAAGGACGCCTATCAGTGGTTCCAGCTGACCGAGTACACCTTCGACACCTTCATGATGATCCAGCAGCGCAAGGGCACGCTCTGAGCCCGGCGCGCGCCGCGCAGCGGCGCCCCTGACGAGGAAAGCCCCGGTGCCGCAAGGCACCGGGGCTTTCCGTCACTGGATCTTCGGCGGGCCGTCGAAGCCGCCCAACCCGCCCGGCAGGCCGAGCGGCGTCTGAATGTCGATCTTCACCTTGCTCGGGTCGATCGCGGGGCCCTTGTCTAGCCAGTAGGTTACGGCTTCGGGCCAGAAGATCAGGATCGACACGAGGATTAGCTGAAGTCCCACCCAGGGGATCGCGCCCAGATAGATGTCGTTCGTGCGGACCTCCTTAGGCGCCACGCCGCGCAGGTAGAAGAGCGCGAAACCGAACGGCGGGTGCATGAACGACGTCTGCAGGTTGGCGCCGATCAGGACGCCGAACCAGATCAGGTCGATGCCCAACTTGGCCGCCACGGGGGCGAGCAGCGGTATGACGATGAAGGCGATCTCGAAGAAGTCCAGGAAGAAGGCGAGCACGAAGACGAACGCGTTGACGAAGATCAGGAAGCCGATCTTGCCGCCGGGCAAGTGAGAGAGCAGGTGCTCGATCCAGACGTTGCCGTAGAAGCCGTTGAAGATCAGGCTGAACACGGTCGAGCCGACGAGGATGAAGACGACCATGCACCCGATCCGCGTGGTCGTCTGCATTGCGGTCCAGAGCATCGTGCGGTCGAGCCGACGGTTGAACGCCGCGAGCAGCAGGGCGCCCATGACGCCCATGGCGCCGGACTCGGTCGGGGTCGCCAGGCCCATCAGGATGGTGCCGAGGACGACGAAGATGAGGGCGAGCGACGGCACCATGCCGCGCACCAGCTTGCCGACCAGCGGCCAGCCATGGAGCGTGCGGGCCTCCTTGGGCAGGGCAGGGACCCAGTGCGGCCGGACGACGCTGACGAGGGCCACGAAGGCGCAGAAGAGCGAGACCTGGATGATGCTCGGGCCGATCGCGCCGGCGTACATGTCGCCGACGGACTTGCCGAGCTGGTCGGCCAGCACGATCAGCACGAGCGACGGCGGAATGAGCTGCGCGATGGTGCCGGAGGCCGCGATCACGCCCGTCGCCAGCTTCATGTCGTAGCCGTAGCGCATCATCACCGGCAGCGAGATCATCGTCATCGCGATCACCGAGGCGGCGACGGTGCCGGTCATGGCGCCGAGGATCGCGCCCACGATGACGACGGCATAGGCAAGGCCGCCGCGGACCGGCCCGAAGAGCTGGCCGAAGCCCTCCAGCATGTCCTCTGCGAGGCCCGATCGCTCCAGGATCGACCCCATGAAGGTGAAGAACGGGATCGCCAGCAGGAGGTCGTTCGACATGATGCCGAACAGCCGCAGCGGCAACGTCGCCAGGAAGCTCGCGTCGAGCAGCCCGGTCGTTATGCCGATCCCGGCGAAGAAGAGGCCCAGGGCGGCGAGG